>JBFMGN010000665.1:0-2668 GCA_040752435.1 Spirochaetota bacterium | reverse complement strand
ATGCGCCGCTTAACTCCTCCTCATTAAGCGGCTACGAGGAATATTTTACCCTGATTCTCTCGGCCGGCGAAAAGAGTAAAATTAATCCCGGACCCCTGCCTGAGGATGTTTTCAGCGAGTTTCAGGAACCATGGGTTAAAAAATTTTCCGAATAGCCGATCTCTCCGCTTATGATTACCATCAGAGAATCACTTCCCTGGGGGGTGAACAGCAGTTCTCCATTCTCCCCTAACCCCGAAACAGTGCCGCGCAGGGTGTTACCGGATGAGGGATGACCGGAAAGAAGGGTAACCGGCTGTGATGATTTATACAGCCTCTTTTCAACTTCCTTAAGCCAGGCTGCTAAAAAGAGAACTTTTTCAATATTTGAAAGCAGTTTCTCAAGAATCTCAAAAGGATCAACATTTCGCCCGATAATCTGACGTATCGAGCAGGCTGGCCATGCCCCCGGCTTAAGAGAAAAATCAGTCTGATTACAGTTAACCCCGATTCCGGTTAAAAGATGAACTCCTTCCGATTCACAGAGAATACCGGATACCTTTTTCCCCTTAAGCAGGATGTCATTCGGCCATTTTAACGATGGTTTCAAGGAGAACAATTCTTCGAGGGTATATGCTAAAGCGAGCCCGGCAAGAAGGGTGAAATAAGACCGTATCCCTCCAAGAACGGTATGCGTAAGATAGCCGTCATCCAGGATAAGGGTACAGAGGAGACTTTCCCCGGCCGGTGAAACCCAGTTTCGGTTGGTGGTCCGCCCGCGTCCCTCCGTCTGGTAATGGGTACAAATGACAGTTCCCGGCGGCGCATGCCGGTGAACCATCTGCCGGGCATCATCCATCGTAGATGAGGTTTTTTCCTTGAAATAGACCGGAGACGAAAAAAACGGATTCCTGATTGAAAGTTGTTTCACCTTTTAACCCTACAACAGGGAGACGGGAGACATCAAGCGGGGACTAAAGCTTAAGAGAAAAATCCGCGATTAAGTTTCTATCAGAATTGTTTTGACACCTGTTCAGCTTTGATACTATATTTAAAATATAAAACGAGGGAGGCAGCAGTATGGCAAAAACAAATACAAAACGCATTACCTTTGTATATGAAAACCCTGATGCAAAATCAGTGGCAGTCGCCGGTAGTTTCTGTAACTGGGAAAAAGAGACCTATAAAATGAAAAAAGAGAGCGGCGGGACGTGGAAAAAAACGGTCTCCTTGGCCCCCGGGCGTTATGAATACCGGTTTCTGGTAGACGGGGAGTGGGCAGACGATGCCAAGTGCCAGGAGCGTGTCAGCAACGAGTACGGTACAGATAACTGTGTATTAAGGGTTGAATAGAGGATACAATTTTTCTTTTAGCGGATAATCCCCCCACCGGCAACCATATCACCTTTATAAAAAACAGCCGATTGGCCCGGAGATATAATTGCGGGGGTATCCAGAAGCACTTCAGCGGTACATGCGTCCCGGGCGGCTATTCTGCACCCAATATCCGGGGAGTTATAACGAACTTTTACCGTATACGCGCTGAGGGGAGCGGGCTCTTCCATGTTCCAGGTTAACTCTTCTACAAAGAACCGGTTGCGAGGCACCTCCGGTTGTCTTCCGACAATAATCCTGTTTTTACCCGGCTCAATTCCGGTTACATACCAGGGTCCGTTACTCAGGTTCAAACCTTTTCGTTGACCGATAGTATAGCGGATAAAGCCGGAATGAGAGCCGACACTATTTCCTTTTGTATCAACAATTTCTCCCGGTTTATCCAAATCTCTGCGGCCGGAGAAACTCACGATAAAATCAGGATAACTTTCACCGACAAAACAGGCATCCTGGCTTTCTTTTAGAGGCAGAGCAGGAATTCTCCGCTCGGCTGCTATTCTTATTACTTCAGATTTCAAATAATCACCCAGAGGGAAAATTGATACCTCAAGAATTTCTTTAGGGATTTTGTAGAGCATATAACTCTGATCTTTTTTGAGATCCCGCGCCTTGGCAAGAAAAATTCCGTCCTGATTTTTCTCTATTTTCACATAGTGGCCGGTGGAAAAATAGAGGACTTCCCCTTTTTCCAATGTGCCGTCAAGGATCAATTGCTCCTTAAGCTGATGGTAAAACCGGAAGAATCGCACCCGTTGATTACACCTGATACAGGGATTGGGAGTCTTTCCGGCTATATAGGTATTTACAAAATCGCCTACCACATCCCGGGAGAATATCTCCACCAAGTCAATAACATAGTGTCCAATCCCCAAGCTCTTACACACTGCCCGGGCACGGGCAAGAACATCCGCGCGGCAGCATGTGGATTCGGGCCAGATAAAATGGCTTGCGCCTATCAGTTTCCCCGAGGTTGAAAGGAGATACGCCGCGACGCTGGAATCAACCCCTCCACTCATTGCCACGGCAATTGTTTTAGATGCCATCGCCATACTGTACCGATCAATAAGCTATCAATTTTACCGGAGATTGGCAATTCCGGCCGAGTTACTTAAGTGATAATCTTACCCTGAAAAATGAAGAACTACGAGCTTACGCTCGTAGTATCTTCGTTCCGTATGGTACGGCCTTCAGCCGATTGTAGTATCGCCTTATCTATAGGCTAACGCCTATAGATAAGGCGATGGACGGAATCACTTTTTTATCCCCGCCGCTTGATTTAATCTCAAATATTATG
>JBFMGN010000664.1:0-2679 GCA_040752435.1 Spirochaetota bacterium | reverse complement strand
CGTACTTTTCGGTGTCGACTGGATAAATGCCGGCATAAATCATGGGGATGCTCGGGCGATAACCGGGGAGGGCAGTTGTCTCCCCGGCATATTTCTTGAGGGTTATAGTATCTCCTACACGGCATAATTTTATATCCTTGAGCCCGGTGGCGATATAGCCAATCTCTCCTGTACGAAGAGAATCGCAAGGTTTCATCTCTGGTGAAAAAAATCCAAGTTCCAGTACGCTGGTTTCCGCTCCACTGCCGATTAGTGTTATTTCGTCATTCTTTTTGATGGATCCATCGATTACTCTCGTGAATAACAATACTCCCTTATACGGGTCGTAGAGTGAATCAAAAATCAGGGCCTTGGAGTGGTCTTCATGATGTGTAACGGGCGGTGGAAAATATTTCACTACCGCTTTAAGCAACTCCGGAACCCCTTTTCCGGTCTTGGCGGAAATGAAAAAGACCTCTTCGCTCTGTCCCAGGATGCGCTCTATTTCCTTAGCGGTAGTTTCCGGATCAGCGTTGGGCAAATCTATTTTGTTCACTACGGGAATTATGGAAAGACCTTGCTCAAGAGCCAAATAAAGATTAGCAAGGGTCTGAGCTTGAATTCCTTGAGTGGCGTCGACTAAAAGAATGGCTCCTTCCACCGCGGCGAGACTGCGGGAGACTTCATAGGAAAAATCGACGTGTCCGGGGGTATCGATAAGATTTAAAATATATTTTTTACCATTTAATCCATAGTTCATTCGTACCGGCTGGAGTTTGATCGTTATCCCCTTCTCCCTCTCCAAATCCATAGTATCCAATAGCTGTTCTTTCATTTTTTGCGGTTGTACTGTGCCGGTGAGTTCCAGAAATCGGTCGGCTAAAGTTGATTTACCATGGTCGATGTGAGCGACTATGCAGAAGTTTCGAATTGATGTTTCCATATAAAAAAATCATGAACCATTAATCGTGAATCACAAAAAATTCCAGCAATAGGTTTTTGGAAATTCATGATTCATGATCCATGATTCATGATTCATAGTTCTCTTAAAACATTTCCGAGAGAATCTATAAGCCGAATTCTGTGCTCATAAAACCGCATGGGTTTTATGGCGGTAATCATTTATCTGGTCCTGCCATTACTGACAAGATCTAGCGGCACCCCCGAGATAGTTAAAAGCTCGAAATGAAAAGTCAAAAATTAGGGTATTTGCTGTGTTCACGTGTTATTTTTCTGAACTTATCCTATCATCTATAGCGAAATATCGAAAAACCTTTAATTTTAAACTTTGAACTTTTAACTATCCCGGGTACGGCCTTGCACCGGGTGGGGCTTGCCACCAAGTTCTGTTGCCAGAACAGGAGAATGATAGGCGCGGATGGCAGTTAGTACTTAACCGCAATCGCGAACCAAATTTCATTCACTTTTCACCTTTCCTTCGTCTCGCCGAAATCTTGGCGAAGATACTACTAAAATTAGCAATACGCTTATACCCCAAAGCTTTGGTGAGACGAAGTAGTATAGTCTCTGTGGCGCTTTCCCTCAAATCGCCTCACGACGATCTGGGCGGGTGTTACCCGTCACCCTTTTCCATAACACGTGTTAGGCAAATCCTTTCAGGTTTTGCTCTTTATTTCACGGAGTGAAGCTTAAAAGCCTGCTCCGTTTCAGCGTGATATGGGGTGTTCGGACTTTCCTCCTCTGAATTTTGTAAGTTCAGAAGCGATTACCCGATTCTCTCGAAAATGTTTTAAAGAACTAGACTGTTAATTTTTTTCTTCCCTTCTGTCTTCTTTTGGCAATAACTCTTTTGCCGCCGGGCGTGCGCATTCTTTTCAAAAATCCATGACGTCTCGCGCGCCGTTTCTTTTTGGGCTGGTATGTTCTTTTAGGCATGATTTCCTTTTCAATAGTGATTTATCCTTGCTAATATTTTATAACATGAAAGATACGGGTTGTAAATAGTTTAACGATATAATTACACGGTTGTATTTTATGTATTATCGTGTTAATTAGACTAGAGTTTGAAACCGCTCTTTAAAACTGGGCAGACTATTATATCGAGCCAAACAACAAAGGAGGTTTAAGATGTTCGGTCCGATTTTTCGAATTCCGGATACTTGCTGTGAGTACTGCGGCATAGGGAATGGGCATCAGCCAGGGTGTCCTGAAACAATCAAAAATGAACGATTGAAAAAGAAAGCGAAACTGCATCATAGTTATGGTTACGATAGTGTGATCAGGAGGTTGGTGATAACAGAAGAATTATCCAAAGGAACCAGCGATTCAGTAGTGAACGATAGAGCCTATCAGATAGGGCGTTCGATGGCGGAACACATACAGCAAATGTCCCGGAAGCAACGTGAACTGCTGAATCTTCTGTGGGAGATATGTAGAAAACAGCCCGAAGATATGGAGGGAACCGGTAATTTGGGACCATCACCCTGCGTTAAAGCTTCGAAGGGCTAAGGAGATCAAAATGAAAGATGGTAAAGATGGTGGATACAAAGCGCTTTTATACGGAGATATCCGAACCAGGTGTGGATTTTGTGGCGACTCTAATATTGGTCATTCAAATTTTTGTCCCGTGCGGCCGAGGGACGAAGTGACCGTGGAAGAGGTTGAAAGAAAAATCGCCAGCTGGAAGGAAGGTTTTAAAATGGGGCATAAAGGCCTTCCGTACACCGGGGACTTCTCAAA
>JBFMGN010000663.1:0-2689 GCA_040752435.1 Spirochaetota bacterium | reverse complement strand
TCAGGCAAACGGCAGGGAAGGGGTCGGCCTGCTCATCCGCCGAAAGGAGGGTTCAAGCCCCGTAAGCCTTTCCAGGAATATTCGGGAAGAGATACTTAAGCTTTCTCTGTCCTACGGGAAGGATCTGGATTTTAAAATCGTAAAGGATGCCTCACTTTTTATTTCCGATTCCATCCGTGATCTTATCCTCTCTGCTGCCGCGGGGGCGGCGATCGCCTTTATCGTAGTCCTTATTTTCTTAAAAAATGCCGGTTCATCAGCCATTCTCATCTCCTCAATCCCCTGTTCCATTCTGATGGCTCTCCTTTTTTTAAAAATGGCGGGACGATCCATCAATATCATGTCCCTGGGGGGATTGGCCCTTGGAATTGGAATGCTTGTGGACAACAGCGTAGTCGTGCTGGAAAACCTTCAAAAGCATCGTAAAGAAAAAAGCGGAAACCTTACGGACTATGTCATAAGCAGAACAGGTGAAATGGCGGGTTCTACCTTCGGTTCCACCCTTACCTCTCTGGTTGTCTTTCTGCCGGTTGTTTTCCTGCCGGGAATTATCGGAGCCTTATTTACTGACCTGGCTTTAGCCGTCTCTTTTTCCCTGGCCGCTTCCTTCCTGGTATCCATAACCCTTGTGCCCGTTCTCGTTACGCTTTTCTCGGAAAAACAAAAAGGAAAAACCGTGAAAAGCCCGCAAAAGGTTGAATATGTGTACAGAAAGTTATCCCGGTTCCTTCTACGAAAACCTCACCTGTTTCTGCTTCTCATGGCTGTTATTTTCGGTCTCGGATGCTTAAGCTTCTTTAAGCTCGATTTCGAGTTCATGCCGGAGGCCGACAAACGTGAAATTGAAGTAACGGCCGTTCTCCCCTCGGGCGCATCAATGGAATGGATTTCCAATGCTGCTTCACGGCTGGCCGAACAGGCTGCAAGAATTGAAAGTGTCGCCTCCACCTATTCAAAAGCCGGGGGAGAAGCCGACGATACCTATTTTCTGGCGGATCCCTACGACAGCACTGAGATAATTCATCTGACTGTTCAGCTTAAGCCAGGAGGAAAGACCCCGGCCAAAGAGATAGTGGATGTGCTTGCAAGGGTACTCTATATTGAGAGATCAACTCTTCTGATCCATTTGCCGGAGAATATTATAACCCCTCTTCTCGGCCTAAGAACCGGCGAAATCGTTGTAAAAATAAGCGGAGGAAACCAGGCCGAGGCCTTAAAAAGGGGAAAAGAGATACAAGCCTTACTGGATGACGGTGGCTCCAACGGAGGTGGAGTAAAAACACAATTAATGCCGCAGGGAGAGAAACCGCAGATTCACCTGATACCTGACAGGGATTCAATCGCCCGAACGGGATTGTCCCTTTTGGATATTACCCAGGCTGTACGAAATGCCCTGGAGGGTACGGTACCCACGCAGCTTACCATTGACGGCAGGGAAATCGATGCCAGAGTTCTTCTAAAAAAGGAGGACAGGCTTAATGTAGAAAAACTACTAACGCTGCGTATCCAGGGATCAAACGGGATGAGCATGCGGCTTTCGGACCTTGTTTTTGTGTCAAGCCTGTTTTCCACCCCTTCACTGCTTAGAACCGATCGCAAGGATGTTGCCTACGTAAAAACATCCTTTGGAACAGCGGACTACCGGAAGGTAAAAAAAATAGTTAAGGAAATAACGGATACCCATCCTTACGCAGAATCCATGGAAAGTTCGGCCTTTCAAACCAATATCCTAAAAATAATAATCACTTTCCTTCTGGCGGTTTTTCTCCTTTACCTGGTGCTTGGAGCACAGTTCGAATCTTTTCTGCTGCCTCTTTTTCTGATGCTTTCCCTCCCTCTCTCATTCTCCGGCATATTTTTAAGCCTGGCGGTTACGGGGAAAACAATTAATATTAACTCATTCCTGGGTATACTGGTGCTTTTAGGTGTGGCTGTAAATAATTCCATCATATTATTCGAGAATTATAACGCCAAAATAGATAAATCAGGCTCCGTATTAATTTCGATATACCGGGGCAGTGCGGAAAGAATTAGGCCCATACTAATAACCGTGCTAACAACCATAACGGCTCTTCTGCCGACAGCCATCGATCCGACCGGCACACAGACCCAGAGCAGCATGGCTGTGGCGATAATAGGTGGGCTTCTCGTTTCCACCACCCTTACGGTCTTCGCTATTCCCCTGATATTCCTGCTGTATTACAGGAAAAAGAACTACAGGAAAATAAAATGAGTATCCTCTCTTCCTGGTACAAACGACCTGTCACGGGATTGACAATTCTTTTAATGATCCTGTCTCTCTCCACCGTATCGGTGGTGAATGTGCGGCTGGGACCCTCAGGGGATCAGGGCCGGGTCTCCTTTTCCGTTATCATTCAGCATTACGGCATTGATCCCGAAGAAATAGAAAGAAGCATAACAAAACCACTGGAAGACGCTGTCTCGGTCATTTCCGGCATCGAAGAAATACGTTCCACTTCGGAATACGGGAAATCCAGGGTTGATATAACCCTCTCGGATAATAAAAAGGCAACGGAAATCTACCTGCGGTTGCGGGATGAAGTCGACCGGGTGTACAACCGGCTCCCGAAATCTGTTCAGAAACCTCAAATACTGTCAGGCAGCCTAAGCCGGAGACCGGTTTTTATCACATCCTTCAGTTCCAAGAGCCTGTCCGGCAACGAACTGC
>JBFMGN010000662.1:0-2689 GCA_040752435.1 Spirochaetota bacterium | reverse complement strand
ACAGCCATGCGTATTTCAGGTTTTACTCCTAAAGCCTCCACCGCCTTGATAACAGTAACCCTGGCTTCGGAAACAACCTCCAGGGGAATCGGGAATTTCATCCCTAAGTTTTCTACCAGTTTGTCGCTTGTAACAATAATGGCGTATTTCCTGGATGCGTACGCAACAATTTTTTCTATAAGGAGCGCGCCCCCTCCCCCTTTTATCAGGTTGAGATTTCCATCCACCTCATCTGCCCCGTCTATGGAAAAATCCAATTCCCCCTTAATCTCTGAATCGTTCAGACTGCGGCAAGGAATCCCCCATTGCTCGCATTCCAGCACAGTCTGAAAACTTGTCGGAACAGCCAGAATATTTTCAAGAGTACCTTCTTTTATATGCTCGCCGATCCTCCGAACCGCCCATACTGCCGTGGAACCGGTACCAAGCCCCAGTTTCATTCCGCTTTTCACCAGGTTGTCAACAACATGTGTGCCAAGACGTTTTTTAATTTCTTCGCTATTCACGCAGGCCGGGCTCCCATATTCCCTTAGAGGGTTGATAACACAATCTCAAGCACTTTAAGGATTTTATCTTTCCCCACGGTAAGAATGAAGCTTGCAAGTCTCGGTCCTTTCTCCTTCCCAATCAGGACTTTATACACAACTTTGAAAAAATCCTTGGGGTCAAGGGCTGATTTCTCTGCTATACCGTAAAGCGCCCCGGCCAAAGTCTTCTCATCGTGAAATGCCAGTTTTTCCCGAATCTCATCTTTAAGAAGCTTAACCGCTTTTTTCTCGGGTTCCGTCAGCATAACCGGCGGATCATCCGGTACCCGCAATGCAAACCGGAAATCTTCGGGCGCAAAGGTGGTTATCCAGTTCCATGCGCAACGGGCGCGTATCTTAAGCCGTATTTTGTCGTCTTCCGTTACGCTGCCCAGGGAACATAATACCTCATCAATACTACCGCTATGAATCTGGAGCAGGTTGCATAGATGCCTGAAAGGCACCTGGAGGGGAAACTTATCCGGAACTCTTGATACCTGGGAAAGCTCGTAGATCCGTTTTTCTTTTTCCCGGCGTTTCTCTCCCACATTCTCGGCGCCAAAGTAGATTCTTTCGCACTTGTCGTAATCCTCGTAGATCTTTAACACATCCAGGTCGAAGGAAATGGCAAATTCCGTATTCGGCCGGGTTCCCGCAAAAAGATACCGGATAACCTCGGGCTGGTAAATCTCGAGGACATCTTTCAGACTAAGGACCTCTCCCATTGAAGAGGAAATCTTGCCGCCCCTGCCTTTTATACTGATAAAATCATACTGAAAGGTTACAGGCGGCTCGGCGCCGTATACTGCCTTAACGATTTTCCGGGCAGTGTCGAAAGAACCGCCTTCGGAATGGTGATCTTTTCCTGCCGGCTCGAAATCCACCCCTTCATACGCCCACCGCATGGGCCAATCGATCCTCCACAGAAGCTTCACTGCCGGAGTTTTTGTAAGGTCTACAGTTTCACGGTTACCGCAGGACATACACTGGTAGGTGAGCCCCCACTCCCCGTCCCACCCTTCCACCTTGACGGTATCTTTCAAACAGGCTGTACAGAAAACAGAAACCGGCCACCAATCGCTCTCCAGGGGGCTTGTCCTGTGTTCATCGAGAATCATCCGGATAGCTTCCCGCTTTTCTAATGCGGTTCGTATTCCCTGGGCATAAACTGACGCCCGATACTTTTTTGCCTGGTAGAGATATTCCGGGTCTATCCCGACAATATGGAGAAGGGATTCCAGTTCCTTTTCATTGGCGATAGCGTAATTATCTTCTTTTCCGTAAGGATCCGGTACGAAAATTATAGGCTTGCGCAGATGTTTTTCCAGCTCATCCCGTTTCGGCATATTTTCAGGCACCTTCCGGAAGACATCGTAGTCGTCCCATGAATAGATGAAGCGAACTTTTTTCCCCATACTCCGGAGGGCTCGCACAACGAGTTCAACCGAAATTATCTCCCTGAAATTTCCTATATGAACGGTTCCCGATGGGGTAATGCCGGAAGCGCACACATAGGACCCTTTATCACCCTTCTCCCGGATAATTTTTTCAGCGTTTATATCTGCCCAATGCACTGCCTGTTCTTTCATAGACAAAGAATTATACCGTAAAGCCGAGGAATTATTCAATGTGTAGAATTGCTTACCCTGCCTGAAGCACAACCTATAAAAATCATGTAAGTACTCTACAGAGAGGTTAGTATGCAGGCAAGTGGGGTTAATCCATTAGTAGATTGTGTTTTTAAAAAGTTGCTGGGTTCAGATGAACATAAAACTCTTCTTATACATTTTCTCAATGCAGTATTAGCATCCTTTCTCGGCCAATCAGTCAATGACGTGGAAATACTAAACCCTTACACTCTTCAAGATACTTTTACCGACAAATTAACCATTGTTGATGTAAAAGCGAAAGACTCTAATGGATTAATCTTTCAGATTGAAGTACAACTTTCGGTATATAAAAGCTTAAGAGAACGTATGCTGTATACCTGGGCAGGATTATACGCAAAACAGTTAAAACAGGGAGAACCATTCCGACAAATCCCCCCTGTGATTTCAATTTGGCTTCTAGGAGAAAATCTTTTTAAAAACTGTAGTATGAGACACATTTTTCAACTAAGGGATGGGGAAAACAAAATTACTCTCACCGATACAGGAACAATC
>JBFMGN010000661.1:0-2690 GCA_040752435.1 Spirochaetota bacterium | reverse complement strand
TAGCACCATCAGAGACATATACTATAGAGGTAAAATTCTTACCCACATCAACAGGAACAAAGAGTGCCGAACTTAACATCCCATCCAATGATCCTAATGAAAATCCACTTACTGTTTCGCTTACAGGATTAGGAACAATGTCCCAACCCACTCCGATGAAGTTTGGGGATAACTATTACGAATTCGTTCAGGTCTCTGATCCGTTTACAGGTGCCAACAACTCTTGGGCGAAGGCCAGTGCAGATGCGGCTGCCAGGGTATATAACGGCCTTAGCGGACATCTGGCTACTATTACCTCACAGGCGGAGAACGATTTTCTCTTTGGTCTAGTCTCTGGTATTTTCTCGGGATTCCAGGGAGCCTGGCTGGGAGGTAAGTCGCCTGAAGGGTGGCTAGTGGGTCCCGAAGCCGGTCAGGGCTTCATTTACACGAACTGGGGAGGAATAGAGCCCAATAATGCGGGGTACGCGTATATGAACATTGGCACGTTCGCTGGCGGGACATATTCGGGGATCGCCGCCGGTACATGGGCTGATGATTCCGGTGTACAGGGTGTTCCCGATTATCCTATGAACCCCGTCATTGGGTACTTCGTTGAATACGAGGCAGAAAAGCAGCCAGAGCCAGATATATCCATCTCTCCTACAAGTCATGACTTTGAAAATGGAAATGTTGGTAGCACAAAAACACAAACATTTACTGTTACTAATACAGGTAATGCAGACCTTATCATAGGAAATCTTTCTATTACTGGTACAAATGCTGGTGAGTTTAGTATTCAGAATGACAATTGCTCAGGAGTGACAATAGCACCATCAGAGACATATACTATAGAGGTAAAATTCTTACCCACATCAACAGGAACAAAGAGTGCCGAACTTAACATCCCATCCAATGATCCTAATGAAAATCCACTTACTGTTTCGCTTACAGGGAGTTCAGAAGAAGATCTAAGGAAAAAAATAGGCTGTTTTATTGGAGTATTGGGAAAAATTAATGAAAAATGGGGAAATCCCCATTGGGCATCGACATTTTTCAAAACTTATTTTTGAGACTTCAGATGTTTTTGTAAGCTCAGGGGGCAGAGTCAGCAATGACTCTGCCTGTTTCCCCCTTTTCCTCACTTAGAAGAAATCCCATTTCTTCTAATCTCAACACAAAAATAAACGTTCGTTTTTACCATTCTCCTAAAAAGATGAAAACGTAGGACTAACACCGACATAGGATATAAAATTAAACTAAAAATGACGTTTTCTTCTAATCATTGCCTTTCAAGCCAAAATATGGCCAAAACACAAACATCAAAACCAAAATCCACGCTTTCCAAAAACCACTGCTTACCTTCGGGTATTATCCCTTTCGCTTGACGACCATTGGCCAGAGGCTTCTTACCTTTCTGCTCACCTCGGCCACAAGCTCGTTGAGAACGATTCTCTCTTCGACCTCCCCTACTTCCTCGACTGAAATCAAGCGGTGGGCGGAGTACAGGCCGATTAAAAAGGCGAGGAAAAAGAAAAAGTTCCAGTATTGGAAATGGACATTCTGCATGACCGGTTCGCTATTCGTCCTGGCCCAGTTTATGGTCCAGGAGATTTCGTGTTTGGCGAAAAAGTCAATAAAATTGCCGCCGCTGATCGGGCCAAGCCCCATAGCCAGGGAGATGACCAGGTTGCTGGCTGCCAGATAAGCGGTTGCATACCCGCTGGGAGCCAGTTTGAGGGCGATATTGCCGGTGCCGAGATTGATTCCGGCTATACCGATGCCCATAGCGATATGAATGATAACCAGGAGCGGCATGGTCAAAAAGTGCTTGTCAGGCATAGTGGTAAAGGCCCAGGCCAGAATGCAGGCTGCAAAGAGAATACTGCTCAGATGAAGCACCGACTTGTTGCTGAAAAGGTCAGAGACTTTGCCCCAGATCCTGAGAAAGGCCAGGTTCATGATCTGGCTTAAGACCGTAAGGGCAATGATTAACGACATATCCAACTGGAGTCTCTGCAGCATGTAAACCGTAAAAAAGGGCATAACCAGATAGGCGGCAAAATTCCAGAAGCCCAAAAATATGAGCAGGTTTTTGAAATTTACATCCCGAAAGGGCAAAAGGATCAACTGGGAAAATTCAACTTTCTCACTGCTGGAAGTCATGCGGGGCTCCGGTGTATTGGCCAGGTAGTGAACAGCGGCCAAGCCGGCCAGAAATGCGCCGAAAAAGAGAAACGAATAGCCATATATTTCATGCCGCGGGAGGAGCCTTTTCCAATAGTCGATGAACAGTCCAGCCGTCAGGCTCAGAATAATGCTGAGGGCCATAGACAGGCTTAACCTCTTTCCGAAGAAAGATCCCAGTTGATTCCGGGGCACAAGATCCCGCATCCAGGTGTTCCAACTGCATCCGGATATGGCATTAAAGATGGCATTCATTGCCAGGGCCATTACCAGGATATTCAACCCTGTCCGAGGAGAAAACAGGAGTGGAATCAGGGCAACGAGAAGCCAGAATGTTATGGCTATTGCTGTGAAATATACGGTTATCGGCTTTCGAACCCGGTATCTTTCGACCAGGTAGATTGCAGGAAGCTGAAGCAGTTGCGCCAGCGGGAGAATGGCCACCACGAGTCCGATCATCGTGTTCGGAGCACCGAGCTTCAAGGCAAAGGCCACCAGAAAGACGCCGCTGGTCAGAGTGGTCA
>JBFMGN010000660.1:0-2691 GCA_040752435.1 Spirochaetota bacterium | reverse complement strand
CAAGAAGGATCGTGAGATTATAATCCTCCCTTAATTTTTTGATGATTTCTGAAAGTTCTTCGGTTTCGACTGTGTTTAATCCGCCAGCGGGCTCGTCCAGCATGAGCAGTTTCGGCTGCAAAGCCAAAGCTCTGGCCAATTCTACTCTTTTTTGTATTGGAAAAGGGAATTCGGCTATGGGAGTAAAAGCATATTGCTCAAGCTTTAATCTCTCCAGGATTGAAAAGGCTTCGCCGCTTACACGTTTTTCTTCCTCTCTTACTCTTTTAGATATTATTAATTCATTCCAGAAATTGGTTTTTACATACAAATGTTTTGCAATTAACAAATTTTCTAAGACCGTCATTTTTGAAAAAAGCTCCAGGTTTTGAAAAGTTCTTCCTATTCCGAAACCGGCTATTTCGTGGGGCTTATGATTGACCAGATTCCTTCCTTCAAAAATA
Source organism: Spirochaetota bacterium (assembly GCA_040752435.1). GTDB lineage: Bacteria > Spirochaetota > Spirochaetia > SPDA01 > JBFMGN01 > JBFMGN01. Next base: position 2,248 of record JBFMGN010000660.1, on the reverse strand, counting down.
ACTTCACCTTTATCGGGTTTGTAAAAACCACTTATAATATTGAATACGGTTGTTTTTCCAGCGCCGTTCGGGCCAATCAAGGAAAAAATCTCACCCTTCTTTACTTTGAAACTTAAGGAATTGACGGCTTTAATACCGCCGAAACTTATTGAAACTTCTTTAAGTATTAAGATGTGATTCTCATTCACAATGATTTCCCTGCCTTTGAAGTATCTGTTATATTCTTTTTTACACCGGAAAAGAATCGCCTGGTTATAGTTTCCCTTAGATTGAATGCCGATTTTGCTTTACCCGTAATACGATACCAGATACCGTAAAAACCTCCCGGAGCCAGAAGAATAAAAAGCACCAGGATTATTCCAAACACCAGATTCATCTGCTTGCTGAAAACACCACCGAAAATCTGGGGTATCAATGTTATAAAAATACTTCCGAAGATCGGACCATAAATTGTTCCAATTCCGCCCGCAACCAGAATCAGGAAAAGAGATAAACCCATAATTGAAAAGAAATCCGCCTGGAGGTATCTAATCAAATAGGCATAAAAAACGCCTGCGACACCTGCTAAAAAAGCACCCAGGGCAAATACTTTCAGTTTCTCATTCTGAATGTTGATTCCCATGGATGATGCGGCGATCTCATCATCACGTATGGCATTCCATGCCCTTCCGGTTTTTGTTTTCCATATATTCCTGACTCCAAGTTGGATTAATAATGCAGTGATGGCTACAATATAGAATACTGCCGCGGCTGAGCCCAACCGTAGAACGCCAAAAACCGGCGCCGGCACGGACATACCTTCATTTCCCCCGGTTAGAGGTGAGAAGTCATTTATAAGAACGAATAACGCGGCTGAAAACCCAAAGGTCGCCATGGCCAAATAAAAGCCGCTTAAACGAAGGCACGGAAACCCTATTACGATACCGAGACCAGCCGATGCAATCCCGGTTATTATGATTAACACTGGGAAGGGAATCCATGCTATTTTTGCAGCTAGAATTGCACTGAAATAAGCGCCGAACGCCATAAAGCCGGGCTGTCCGAAAGAGAAGAGCCCTGCAAACCCTATCATCACATTTAAGCCTTGCGTTACAATGACCATGATAGACATTAACGTTATTACATAGGTAATGTAATTCCCGGTAAAAAATGGAACAGCCAGATAGACGCAAATTACGAAAAGAGAAATAATCTTTATTAAAATTTTATTTGCTCCAGATGTCATACTAGACCTTCTTGACGGTGACTTTTCCGAGAATACCCGTAGGCTTAATAAAAAGCACTATCATAAGCAGGACAAAGGGAATAATACCCTGCAATTCAGTGGGAATATATACGGGGATGATTGAAGACAGAATGCCGACCAGGTATCCGCCGATTATCGCTCCATAAATATTTCCAAACCCACCGATTATTGCACAAATAATCCCGGTAAAAGTGATGGACCCCATCCCGGTACTTAAAAACAGCGTAGGTGCCAGCAGTATTCCCGCAATGGCCGCGAGCATTATGCCGACAGCCCAGGATAACGTATACATTCTTGTTACCCGGATTCCCATCAGCGTTGCCGCAGTTCTATTCTGAGTGATAGCGCGGAGGGCTGTCCCCGTTTTGGTTCTTGTCAGGAAAAAATGGAGGATCGAAATGATGATAATGGTACAAAAAATAATACCGACATTTTGCGGAGATATTGTAGTGCTACCGATTTTAAGATAATCTCCCGGGAACAGCTTCGGAAAGGAAAAAATATCATCCGTCCATATATTCGAGGCGATTCCCTGCAAGACATATCCAATTCCCAATGTACCCATAATAATTCCAGCCCGTGGTCCGGTCATCAATCTTCTGACAATGACACGCTCGGCAAGCATGCCGATAACGGCGGCAAATAAAAGTGTGAGGGGTATTGCAATCAGAAAAGAGAGACCAAGCTGAACAACCAGCGCATACGCAAAAAAAGTACTTATCATCATAAAATCCCCATGCGCAAAATTAAGAGCGCCGGTGGATTTAACAAGCATAACAAGTCCGACAGCGACCAGCGCATATATGGAACCGACAGCCAGCCCATCAATGATCAACGCAACTATCATTCTTTGCTGCCTCCATTATTTCGTAAAAATTCTAAAGTCAGGGCGTTGAATTTCTCGTATGCTTCAGTTTTAACCGTATTACTTTTCACACACCCCTGCTAACCGTTAAAAATCTGCCGGCTTCTCGATAGATTATCTCAATAGTTTCGAGACTG
>JBFMGN010000066.1:0-9907 GCA_040752435.1 Spirochaetota bacterium | reverse complement strand
AGGGGATTTTCCCGTCCATACTTTCCCTGCAAGGATGAGGCTGCAATCTTAACGCCTATCCCGGGCAGGGCGATAATCTCTCTGTTGGTTACAAGGTGAAGATTAGGAGGAAAAGAACTTTCATTAATTCTTTCATAGATGTTACCCGGCAGAAAAGGATCGTGATTACCGGCGATCATAACAACTTTGATTTCAGAATACTCCCTGATTACTTCAAATAGATTTAGAAGTTCTTCCTTATCCCGCAGCTCGCCGCGGTCGATTTGGTCGCCGGCACAGAGTATCAGCGGTATCCTTAATTTATTCGCATATATAAACAGTTCCTTTATCGCCCTTAAACGCGCTGTATTGAGCTCCCGATTCTCTTCCTTTGTAAAAAGGCTGAATGAATTACCAAGGTGCCAGTCAGCCGTATGAAGAAACTCAATCATAGATTTTTCCTTTTCTTAAAAAGGCGCTCCATTATTGGAGGCTGAAATTGAAACTGAATATCTTTTGTATTTTATGGTCCAGAAACCGTTTTTCAAGTATCTTAGTCTCCTCCTTGGAGTACATCTGGAAGTAATTTCTCTGGAATTCAGCCAGACCGGCCCGTATCTCGGAAAGCTTCTTCTGTTTCTGCTCTCTCTGTTTTATCAGCTTTCTGCCGGCTTCGTTGTCGAAAGTATCCCGTATCTTTTTTGTCAAGGCGTCCACTTCATCAACCAACTCGATTTCCTGTTTTTTCAGATACTGCTCATAATCCTTGAGCTCAATTTCCAGGTTGTACAATTTCCGCTCGATTCTCGGCTGCTGGGCATTCTGCATGCGCTCCTTTTCCTTTTTAACCAGTTCTTCTATTTTCTCTTCAGCCAGACGGGACAGTTCTGCGTGAGGGTGTACGGGGTGTGGTTCTTCAACGACGGGGGAGAACTCAATAGTAAGAAGAGCAGCCGCCTCTTCATCGTTTAAAAAAACAGGTGCCCCATTATTCAGCAAAACCAGGAGCTGGTACATCTTATCTTCTTCCTCAAGTCCGCTGAAATTGACTTTGTACAGGTACCAGACTCCCGAGTTTCCGATGAACGGTTGTAAGATACCGCTTTTCTTTTCTGCCATTGAATAGTTAAAAACGATACTACCTGTAATGGATTCCGTAGAGTCATAAATTGTATGCATTATATCCTGTACCACCGGCGTTTTAAGGTTAAGATGTTCCGCTCCGGTTATGGCATCATTAATTTTTCCGATATAGCAGAGCCGTTTTTCTCCCTGGTTCTCCAGGGTAAAACAGATATTCCCGTCTCTTTTTTCCTCTTCCAGGATGGTGATACTTCCGATTTTACCGTAGTGCTTCAACAACGTAAACAGATCTTTATCATACTGGCTGAAATATTCAGGCAGTTCCTCCAATATTTTCTTAAGCCGGGTTTGTACGTGGGGGTCGAGTTGATTGATAAGATCTCTGGTCTTAACCATTTTTTCATCAATAAGTCTCTTTGTTTCTTCGTCAATCTCTTCTTCAAATTTCTTTAGAAACAGAAGCCGCTCATCAGGGGTTTTCACCTGGTTTAGAAGATTGTTAATTCTGACTTCGAAGTTTATCGCCTTGCTTAAGGAGCCGAGCACATCGTTGGATGAGTCCAGCATGCCCTTGAAAAGTTTCAGTTTCTCATCAAGTATGCCGTAAATGCGTTTCTCCGTCTCGTTGTCCGCATTGATACAATTGATCACCAGGACATCTTTCTCCTGTCCGTAACGATGACACCTTCCGATGCGCTGTTCGATCCGCTGGGGGTTCCATGGGAGATCGTAATTGATGACTACATTGGCAAATTGCAGATTAAGCCCTTTTGCCCCGGCTTCGGTGGAGATAAAAATTTTTTTCTTTCTTCGGAAAAGATATATCAAGGCCTGCCGCTCCGCTGCTTTTCCGGTAGGTTTTTCCTGCGGGTTGAAGGAGCTTCCAATTTCATCCTCCCATAGGCGTAATGCTTCTTCAAAATCCGCCTGTCTGTTGGAACCTGAATAAAGAACAACCTCGTCTTTAAAGCCGTTGCTTTCAAAAACGTCCTTCAAATGTCTCTGCGATGCCAGGGATTGAGTAAAGATGACCGCCTTACTGTAAAACCTTTCGGAATCGGTAAAAACATTTTTTTTAAGAAAATCGAGCAAGAGAATATCCTTGCTTGTCGTTTCTATCTTTCCGGCCCGCTCAATATAATCCTGAATTTCGTTAAGCTCCTTTTCAATTCCTCGAAGCTCCTCCTCTATCAAAGGGCTACGGGTTTCGGACTCCTCCGTATCGGCGGTTTCTTTGATCGATTCAGTCGCCGGATCGTCAAAATCATCCTCATAACTTGCCTCTTCAAGCAGGGGAACAGGTCTGCCCTCCCGTGCAAGGTTTTCAAGCCTCTTTGCAATCGTTTCAAGCCCGCTTTTAAGCGCCGCAAAGGAGCTTCCTAAAAGCCGTCGATAATGCAGCTTTAAAAGGTTTCTGACTGAAGCGTAGCGTTCATCCTTAAGCGTCATGCCGCCAGGAAGATTATAGGCAAAACTGTCATCACGCTCAAAATAGTTTGAGATATCGTTGTACAGATTTTTTTCGTAGTCCGTCATATTGAAATTCAACGTCTCGCAAATACGATTTGTAAAGGTATACTGCATGAAAATCTGGGCGTCCTTTCTTAAGTTACGGATAAGGAAATTGCTCATCCGGTAGCGGAGATCATCAACCTTTGAAAGTGCAACCTCTCCCCTTTCAAGAAAGAGGCTTTTAAAATGGTGGAGTTCTCCGAGATAATTCTTTTTGCTCAAATATGACGCCAATCCCCAGAGCTCAAGTATATTATTCTGAAGCGGTGTGGCCGTTAAAAGAAGGACAGGGTTTTTAAGGAGAAGATAGTACAGATTTCCCGCCCGCTTGCTTTCGCTTGAGCCGGGGTTATACCGGCCGTCGAGCGTGTTGAAACGCCGGTATATGTTTGCAAAAATTTCATGAGCCTCATCTACAATGATAAGATCCCAATCTTTTTTGCTTAACAGTTTCTCGCATTCCAATCCGCTTGCCAGTTCCCTCCCTATAATATAGATACCGTCTAACGGAAACAGTTTTGCAGTTAAATTATTGGCACTGTTTTTTTTAGTCTGCCTGCGGTAATCCGCCACGAGTTTGGAAGTGATAATTCGCGGGGATAGCTGAAAAAGGTCGTTGAGCTGATTTTGCCATTGCCCGGCCAGGTCGGTCGGTACAAGAATTAAAACGTTCCACCTCCGTTGCGCCCTGTACTGGGCGATTACGAGACCCGCTTCAATAGTCTTTCCTAAACCGACTTCATCCGCAAGAATACAGCCGCCGTCTTCCAGTTTCTCAAGGGCGTACACAACAACCTCGATTTGGTGGGGATTGGCGTCAATCATCGTTTCTCTGAAAGTTTCGATATATGCCCGGTAATCCGTGGGATTTCTCTTAAGGGTCAGCTTTTCCAGCAGTATCCTGGAATGGATGCGATAGAAAAGATTTTCCGCCATGCTGTTTTTTATAGCGTAATATTAAAAATAGCTCAAGTATTAGTCCAGCTCTAAGGTATAGGCGAATATTTACACAATTGAGCCAGTTTCAAAAATGAAGAACTAATGGGCGTATTGACGGTTTTTAATATAAGTGTTATGGGAAATCTTATTGTAGTTCACAGACCGTGAGTAAGATCAAAGGGTAGAGTTGATGTTGCTTAGAATAGGAGATAAAAGCTTCGACGCCGGCCTGGTTATCTTCGATAAAGACGGTACGATAGTAGATATCAAGAATACCTGGGCCAGGGTGGCTGAAAGCTGGCTGGAAAAATTGCTAAAAAATACTGGCAAAAAAGTTTTGTCCAGTGAATTGTACCGGAGCATCGGATACAACCAAAACAAACACAAGATTGACGAACACGGACCGCTAGCTACCGCAACGGTGGAAGAACTTCGGATTATTGCAGCTACTCTCCTTTACAAGCACGGCTTTAGTTGGAACCAGGCGAGGGATCTGTCGTCCGATTCTTTTAAGGAAGTTACCGAATCGGTTTCTTTCGCAGATCTGGTTTGTCCTATAACGGATGTAAGAGGGCTTATGAGAAATTTGCATGAAGCCGGGGTGCGCCTGGCTGTAATTACTACCGACGACAGGGAAGAAACGGTAAAAACTATAACTCTCTTAAATATCCAGGATTCAGTGGATTTTCTTGTCTGTGGCGATGATCCTGTACCGGTCAAACCGGCGCCTGAAGCCGTGTTAGAAGCCTGCAACCACACAGGAGTGGAACCTGTTAGAACTGCAGTTGTGGGAGATACTGTAGTGGATATGTTGATGGCCAAAAATGCTGGAGCAGGTTTCCGCATCGGAGTGCTCTCCGGGGCGGGGAGCCGTGAATCACTTGCTCCTCATGCGGATGTGCTCATTGAATCCATTGAAGAGATCCGTATTGAAAGTGCCATCAAACACATTTAAGCTTAAGTGGAGCCCCAAGCTTAAATAGCGTGGCGCCGCGTCAAAGACACGGTTAAAGTCTTCCCATCGCGTTTGCAGCGGGGACTACCCAAGCTTCTTGTCCCCGCAGGGGGCTACCCAATATGCTGGCCCTAAGAAATTTCACACAGAGTACACAGAGACTAAGGAGCGCAATAAGAGTACAGGCAATCAGCAGCGCTGCTCCTGCCTGAATTATGATGCTTAAAGTGAAGTTCTTTCAAAATATAAGCCCCCTTCGAGGGCGAGAAGCTAGGGCAAGCATATGGGGGTAGCCACGGAACCCGCGGAAATACGCGGAAAAAATATTAATGGTTGCAACCTTCCGTATCATTCCGCGTGATTCCGCGGCTAATTTCCCCCTCTGTGTTCTCTGTGTGAAATTCATCTCCTGCTTCTTTTCTCCGTGCGAAACCTCTCGTCCCCGTAGGTTATGAGACATAAAACTATTTTATCGATAAAATTCTTGACAATAATTTATTTTTCAGTTCAATATTATAGAGATACCCCAATATTAAAGTACTTATATATTGGGGATATACAAAATGGGGGTTGGAATGGGACCAGGGTCTGGATTTGGTAAAACAATCTTATTCGGTGAACATTTTGTGGTATACAAGACGCCGGGAATTGCAGCCGCTCTTGATCTGGCAACTGACGCACATGTACTAAAAACAAACAGCGGCGGCCTGCAAATTGAGGATTTAAGAAAGGGTGCCCCCGGCTATGTTGAAAGCAAGCAAGAAATGCAGCAGCAATCACTATTAAGGATATTTAAACACCTTGGTATAGGCGCTAAAGATGTAAAAATTCGTCTTTCGGGTAGTTTACCTGCCTTTAGCGGTATCGGAGCCAGCGGTGCAAGTTGCGTTGCAATTATTCGAGCACTATCCAGCGAGTTTGGCCTCAACCTGACTGACGATCAGGTTAATGAGGCTGCCCACGAGGGTGAAAGAGCTTATCACGGTGAGAATACAGCCGGCATCGATAATATGGCATCCACCTTCGGGGGGCTCATTTTTTTCAGAAAGGGTAATCCATCTTATGTTGAACATCTTAAACTGAAAAAACCTTTGGAGATTATCATAGCAGATACCGGAATTACAGCCAATACTAAAGTGATGATCGAAGGAGTTTTGAAACGTAAATTAAAGAACAGCAAGAAATATGATCGTCTTATTCAGACCGCCCAAGAAGTTATCGAAAAAGGAAAGCAGGCGCTGTTGAATTTCGATTTGGAAATGTTAGGCAGCTTGATGAACGAAAATCATCACTTATTGCAAGAAATTGAGGTTTCTTGCAAGGAATTGGATTTCCTGGTTGAACTGGCCAGATCAGCGGGCGCCTTCGGAGCAAAACAGACCGGATCCGGCGGCGGCGGTTGTATAGTCGCATTGACCCCAGGAAAAGATCTACAGGCGAAGGTCGCAAGAACGGTTGAAGAAAAAGGTTTCGCCGTATTGAGAACTCGAATAGGAATATAAACAAGGAGTACAAATTGTCATGAAAAATCAAACACGAACCGGGTATTTTCATAGGGTTATGAATGAAACTCCGACGGAGTTTTGGATAAATAATGCGACTCCTGCCGAAGCGAAGGATGCTATTGAAGCCGGCGCGGTAAGTGCATCAACCAATCCAACCTATCCTTCCCGGCTGTTAAAAGTTACGCCGGATTATATTAATGGTATAATTGATGAGGTAATAAGTGAAATTGAAGACGATGATAAAGCCGCCGATATAATCTACCAGAAGGCAGTGAGCCGTCTGCAAAAACTTTTTTATCCTATTTATAAACGAACAAACGGCAGGTATGGCTATGTTGCTATTCAGGGGGATCCGAGACTAAACCGGGATTCTAGTACGATTATCGCAGGTGCATTACAGTATCGTGAGTTGGGGGAAAATATAATTATTAAAGTTCCCGCGACACCTGCAGGCGCCGCCGCAATGGAAATACTTACGGCCAACGAACACCCGACGATTGCGACATTGGGTTTCTCGATAGACCAGGCAATCTTTATGGCCGAAGCACACCAGCGCGGTTTAGCTAAATCGAAAACTAATCCTGTCTGCTATATTACCTCAATTGCGGGCATTCTGGATGAGTACCTCAGTGATATCGCAGAGCAAATGGGAAACTCCGGGCTCAAAGAACTGATTCTCTATGCCGGCTGTGCGGTAACCAGGGCAACATACAAAATATTTAAAGCGCGTGGGTTTAAAGCGTATTTAGTCGGTGGAGGAGCACGGGGGACGCATCATTTTTCCGAACTTATCGGCGGGGAAATGGCCATAACAATCGGCTGGAGTCTGGCGGAAAGACTTTTAGCAGAAAATCTTCCCATAAAAGCAACTATTTTCCAGGATACGCCTCAACAAATTCTACATGAGCTTGAAATGAATCTGCCCGATTTTAGAAAAGCTTTCAATGAAAACTCAATGAGTCCGGAAGAGTTCTACACGTTTGGACCGGTTGTTAGCTTCCAAAACGTCTTCTTAAAAGGTGTTAATAGTCTATTGGAGGCGATTACCAATCGCAGGACAATTGTTAGTCTCAGTGTGAAGAGCAGGTGACTGTTATGGCTTCCTTTCGATCGCTATTGGTTTCAGGAAAAACCATCCTGGGAATGTTTCTTCAAATTCCCGCTTCAGAAATTGCAGAAATTCTCGGTATTTCGGGATTCGACTGTGCAATTGCCGATGTTGAGCACGGAATGTTCGGGATCGATGCCGGCCTGTCAATTGTGCGGGCCTGTGATGCGGTTGGAATAGCTTCGATTTACCGCGTGCCGGCGGTAGAGCCTCATCGCATTACCCAGGCTCTCGATTTCGGAGCTTCCGCCGTTATGGTGCCGAATATTCATAAAGCGGAAGAGGCTGAACTTGCCGTCCAGTCAGCTAAATATCATCCCCGGGGTAAGCGAGGCGTTTGCCCTTTTACACGGGGAGCTCGTTACAATTCAGTCGGTGACCTGGATTATTATAACAGATCCAACCGTGAAACTTGCATTCTTCTTCAAATTGAGGCTGAGGACGGGATAGCCAATCTTGATGAGATCATGGAAGTACCGAATATTGACTGTATTTTCATAGGTCCTTTCGACCTGTCCCATGCTCTAGGGATTCCGGGCAGAATTACCGATGAACGGGTTTTAAACGCTATCAAAGCTATAGCTAAAAAAACGGAGAGAAAAGGAATAGCCTTGGGCAATTTCCCGGTAACTTTCGAACAGGCCAGACTCTATAGAGGAATGGGAGTCAGGTTTTTAGCTTACGGGGCAGATACCCTCATAATTTCTGAAACTTTTCGGAGTATTCGTAATGAGATATTAGGGCCGACGTGAGATTAGAAGTATTTTTACGGAGGTAATTATGCTTAAAGGTATGTGGAATTACGCTGTCAAGGTGAAGAATCTCGATAAAGCGGTTGATTTCTATACAAAAAATTTGGAGGCTGAGCTAAAGATGGCCGGAGAAGTTTTGGGATCCAGATATCGATTAATTCGGATGGGAAACACCAGGGTACTCATTTTTGATAAGGCTCCTTATGAAGATGCTCTTAAGTTGAACCTTCCGGAAGGATTCCTCCATGTGGTTTATGAAGTAGATAATGTCGATACTTACGTAACACGCCTGAAACAAGCTGGAGTTAATTTTTTCGTGGAACCCAGAATTATTTCAACGGATTTCGGCGAGAGAAAGATAACGTTTTTTGAAGCACCTGGCGGAATCCGCACGGAAGTCATGCAGATACGTACAGAAGCGGGGAATACCTAAAAGAATTCTTAAGAGAGGAGATTGTTGTGCTTTGGAACAGAAAGTTCGAATCATGATAAGGCATTCACTCTATCTCGTAGGTGGCTAAATATTGCGAGGAATCTTATCGAAGAGTATAATTATTAATTATACATAGAGGACATGTTTATGGGAAAAACAAGCGAAAAAAATTCCTATGGTGATTTAAAAGTCACAAGGACGCGATCATTATACGAGCAGATTGCTGATAAGATTCAGCATATGATTGTTACAAAAGAACTTGAGCCGGGTCAAAAACTGGCCCCTGAACGCGAATTAACAACTATGTTAGGTGTCAGTCGTCCCACTATGCGTGAAGCGATGAAAGTGCTTAGGGACAGGGGACTGCTTGAATACCGGCCGGGCAACGGCACTTATGTTAAGTCGATAAGTACAAGCTCAATGCATGAATCCATGGAGCGTTTCTTTATCAATAAAGACAGACCCTATCTTGAACTTATGCAGATTCGGGAGATTATTGAACCGGCAGCAGCCGCGCTGGCGGCTGAAAGGGATATTCCGGAAGTTATTGAAGAATTAGAGAAAACGATTAGAGATTTGGATTCAATAAAAACTTCTACTGAATCTTATAGTGAGGTAAATTTAAGATTCCACGTGGGGATTATTAAGGCAACCGGTAATGAGATGCTCTTAGCCCTGTTGACGCCGATTCTGGGGTTCCTAAAGGAGGCTGTAACTGAGATTCAAAAATTAAGTATGAATGCACCGACCGGACCGGCAGATCACCATGCAATCCTGGAATGCATCAAGAATAAGCAGCCGGACGCTGCAAAAAAATTAATGGAAGAACATCTTACGCAGGCCAAAGTGCACCTTGAAGAATGGCTAAAAATACATAAAGCTAAAAAAGCAATCAAAAATAAACAAAAAAAACTGTAGAACGTTCAAGCTGCTTATTCTATAAAATAAGCAGAGTTGAAAATTATAATTGACAAATGGTATACCAAATGGTATATTAATTTGCAGATCTTTAAAAAAAGGAGGTGAATAAGGTAGTTTCAGCTTTTAATGTGGTCATAAAAAAATACGAAAACAAAAGCTTAAGGAGGAGAAGAATGAAAAAGATTTGGTTAGGCTTTATAATTGGGTGGCTATTTTTGTTGGCGGCTGGATTGGCCTTTGGCGGTGGGAAAGGGGAAGCGGCGGCTGGGAAGCCGGTCGAACTGAGCATGTGGTACTTTAACTGGCCGCCTGGCTATCTTTACCAGGAAGAGCGGGTAAAGCTTTACATGCAAGAGAATTCGCAGGTAAAGATTAACTTTGATCACAGTGTCCCGCCGGTGGGCGAGGGCGGGTTTGAAGACAAAGTGATCACGGCGTTGGCGACCGGCACCGCGCCGGATATTTTTGCGGTCATCAATCCGCAGGCGATTAAACTGATCAACAAGGGGCAGTTGGCGCCGATTGAGGCGGATGCGCTGGAGGCCTTAGGCTACAAGTCAGTCGAGGAGCTTAAGGCGAGCCGTTTGCCGGGTGCCTTTGACTCGTGGTCGGATGGGAACGGGGTTCCGTATGGGTATCACTGGGAATTGAGCTGGCTGATACTGTTCAGCAACGACCAGCATTTGAAGGCGGCCGGGATCGACCCGGATGGGGTGAAGC
>JBFMGN010000659.1:0-2693 GCA_040752435.1 Spirochaetota bacterium | reverse complement strand
AACGGAAAATATCAAGTGCCTGGGTTACCACGGAGAAGTGAATGCCCAAAAAATTATTAAATACTCGTGTAATGCCGGTGCGGCCTACGCGTCCGAAACCGTCAGTTCGGAAGCATTTTTCAAAATGCTATTGTCTTTCGGATTCGGCCAATTGACGAATCTGCCTTTAACAGGCGAAACCTATGGATTACTGCGGGAACCTAAGTATTGGTCGTACAGATCGAAACCGACCATTGCCTTCGGGCAAGAACTTTCCATATCCGCAATCCAGATGATCTCCGCAGCCACGGTCTTCGCCAACCATGGCGTTCTGCTAAAACCCCATATCGTAAGAAAGATAGTCTCACCGGAAGGTAAGGTTTTAAAAGAGTACCAGCGCGAGCCGGTGCGGGAAGTTCTTTCCCCGCAGGTTGTCAATGAAATGCTCCTGATGATGGAGACAGCCGTGGAGCCGGGCGGAACGGCAAGTAGAGCCGCGGCTGACGGAATACGCATATCGGCCAAAACAGGTACGGCGGAAATGCTCGATAAAAAAACCGGAAAATACTCCGAACAGGCCTATATTGCATCCTGTCTCGCACTGCTGCCCACGGAAGATCCTCAGATAATCATTTATATTGTCATCGAAAATCCGAAAGGCAGCGAACATTACGGCGGACGCATTGCTGCTCCCATCATAAAAGAGGCAGCCGATGAAATTACAACTTACTTAGGAATTCCACGACAGACGGATACGGTCATTAACCATAGCGGGAAAATTATCCTGAATGAAAAGACACTGCCTGAAATTAAGGACGTTATGCCGGATTTGACGGGCTACTCTAAAAGGGAAATAATGGCTCTTTTTGCGAATAAGGATATCAAACTTCAAATAGACGGCGAAGGCTGGGTGGTAAGCCAACAGCCGGAGCCCGGGACCGCCATGCGAAAAGGAATGACAATCACCCTGAGGCTGCAATGAGCCGGAACAACAGTGAGTTTTTTAAGAAAAATCTCGATGCTTTTATTTTTCACTACCCGAAACTTAAACCCCTGCTGCTGAAAGACTATCCTTCCATCCCCGACATGGAGATCATCGCTACCCCTTCCGGTATGCCCAGCGCCAGGTACCGGGGAATATACATCCACAGCGGGCACGATCCCATGCGGGAAGCTTTCCGGTTGATACGGATTGAAACAAAACAGGGTATACACTGCTGTATTTTTGCGGGGTTTGGACTGGGTTATTATATTGAGGTTTTTATAAAACTCTTTCCGGATGTACCCTTTGTCGTTGTGGAACCTGATATCTCCATGTTTCTACAGGCATTTACAGGCCGAAATCTGATTCCTCTCTTGACCAATGAGCGGGGCAGTTACCTTCTTGGGAGTGAACCGGAAGCGTTATTAGAGCTCCTGGATCTCATGGAAGGGACGAAGATACAGATAATAAAACTGAGAGCTCTTTATGATAAAAACAAGGACTATTTCGACCGGCTTGATACAGTGCTGGTCTCATTCTTTTCACGGAAAGAAATTAATTCAAATACGCTGAAACGATTCGGAAAATTGTGGGTCAGGAATTTGATACGCAACATGCGGTTGCTTGCAATTTCAGGCGGAATCGAAGAGCTAAAGGGGATGTTCAAAGACATACCGGCCTTAATAATCGCGGCCGGCCCGTCGCTGGACGAGGTTCTTCCGACACTCGGGGAACTTCAAAGCCGTCTCCTGATTATCGCCGTGGATACATCGGTAAAGGCATGCTTACGGCAGGGTATTCATCCCGATTTTATCATTGTGGTTGATCCCCAGTACTGGAACTCCCGCCATCTTGACCGTTGTAATGAAGCCCGGTCTATTCTTGTATCCGAATCATCGACCCACCCCCGGGTATTTCGGTTGTTAAAAATTCCGCTTTTTTTTTGCAGTTCCCTGTTCCCATTGGGAAAATATCTTGAAAACCATATCGAAGATAAAGGTAAACTCGGCGCTGGAGGCTCTGTGGCAACCAGCGCCTGGGATTTCGGCCGTATTTTAGGCTGCAAACCGATAATCTTCGCCGGACTGGATTTGGGTTTTCCGGGGTTATCCACCCATTATACAGGCAGTTTTTTCGAAGAACGAATGCTCTACCTTTCAGACAGGACAACGCCCATCGAGGGGATGGCTTTTTCTGCCCTGCATGCGGCCAACCCGTTTCCACTCCTGAACAATAACGGCGGATATACTTTGACGGACAAGCGGCTGATTATCTACAAGTGGTGGTTCGAAAATCAACTAAAAATTTACCCAGACAGCGAAACTTTTTCCCTCTCTCGAGAGGGTATAAAAATCGAAGGGCTGTCCTGCCTCGAGATCCAAGACCTGCTGGCATACGCTCCAATTCGCGGGGAGCTTAAGAAAAGAGTAAACGCTATTCTTTCGTTTCCGAAAGGAGCAATCAAAAAAAAATTACAGAAGCTTAAAGCTGCGGTAAAGATGCTGATAGAGGAACTTTCCGTAATGGAGAATACGGCTCTAAAGGGGCTTGAAGAGCTTAAAGTTCTGCAAGAAAAGATAGATTCCAATAAACAGTTGACCGAGATTCTTAAAAAATTAGATATTCTGGACGGGAGAATACTCACCTCGGTCTCCAAAGATATCGCAGGCTTTCTCTTACAACCCCTGGCTCAGGAGATTCTCAATACACGGGATAGCGCCTTAACTCCCCA
>JBFMGN010000658.1:0-2696 GCA_040752435.1 Spirochaetota bacterium | reverse complement strand
GTCCTAGCCCAGAAGAATGAACATAAAATACGGAATATTTTCCAAAAATACGTTCCAAAAGAAATTATTGACAATTTTTTTGCAAACCCGGAATCAATGCTGGTAGGAGAGAATAGAGACCTCTCAGTGTTGTTTTCTGATATAAGAAGCTTTACAACAATTTCCGAAGGATATATGCCTAATGAACTGGTAATCGCATTGAACAGATACTTCGAAATAATGGTCGATATAATAATGGCCAGGAACGGTATTGTTGATAAATATATTGGCGACGCCATTATGGCTTTTTTCGGGGCCCCGGTAAAACATAAGGATGATGCCCTGCAATCGGTTAATGCGGGGCTCGAAATGCAGGCCGCGTTAAAAATCTTCAATCAGGAACAAAAAGAAAAGGGTAAACCGGAGTTTAAGACAGGCATCGGGATAAACTACGGGATCGTCACTATCGGCAATATCGGTTCTGAAAAAAAGATGGATTATACCGTTATAGGGGATATGGTTAACCTGGCATCCCGCCTGGAAGGGCTTACAAAACAGTACAAGCAGACCCTTATCTTCTCCGACAGTGTCTATCAGCAGGTAAAAACCGTCCTGCCCTGCCGTCTTATCGACAAGGTAGTTGTAAAAGGAAAAACTTCAGGCGAGCGCATTTTTACTGCCCAGAGCAAACTAAGCGATAATGAACGCGAGGCCTGGGCATTCCACCATAAAGCCTTGAAACTGTATTACAACCGTGATTTTGCGGGCGCTCTAAAACTCTTTACGAATGTTCAAAAGATATTGCCGGGAGATCATATTTCCCAGGTTTTTATTGAACGGTGCACCGGCTGCTTGAAGAATCCCCCTGCTTCCGACTGGGTTGGAATAGAAATCATGAAGGAAAAGTGATCATCTCTCGGCCAGTTCAACCTTAAGGGCGTTTATCTTTTTATCAATTTCTGTAATCGTCTTTTTTATCCGGGAGGGACGCGGTCTTAAAACTTCAATAAAGGTAGCTACGCTTAGACTGGCAGCACATACTATGCCGGAAAGCAAAGAGCCTCTTTTCAAGTTATCGAGTTTGTCCTTCAGAGGGAGTGAAGCTGCAGGATCTTTAGCCGCGTTATATTCTTTGAAGGTACTCTGGCTTAAAACGGAAGTGACCCACATGGAAAGGAAAGAGGCAAAACCCGCTCCAAGCGAAATAAATGTGCCTGCGTTATAGGCACCCCGGTTTTTGGCCGTATCAATCAGCACGTCTTTAAGGCTATGCTTCTCTTCTTCCAGGTTGTCAATTCTTGTAGAAAGAAGCTTTTCCTTTTTTGAAGGGAAACCGAGCGATGCATCCGCCAGGTTATCGATTACGGCATTGAGAACATTTATTTTTCTGGCAACTCCTTCATACCTGTCTTGAAACAATGAAAACACAAGCGCACCGGAAAAACCAAAACCGCTGATCAACCCTGTCCCCATTATCAACAGATTGTACGTATCGAGGTCTTTATGCATCTGTTCCGCATCTGAAGAATTGGAGGCGTTGCGATACATGGTGTACAGGTTGGAGCTCTGGTATGCGATAATTCCCATACAATAGAGGGAAGAAAATCCCAGACTTAAGGCCGCCGCGCTGGTAAGACCTTTTACGTGCATTGAACCGATCAGGTTATTGATTCTTTTCTCGTAAATATCCTGTTGGGTTTCAAGTTTTTTTATCCGGCTGTCCAATTCCGTTTCTTCCCCGAAAGCGTATTTCCCGGCAGGCCGTGTGCCCGGCTTCGGAACAGAAGAGACGATCAGAGGAACGGATAACCCAAAACCGAGGGCGGTTGTTCCTGCAAAAAGGTAACTCAGTACATCGTAGCGCTGCCAGTACCCCTGGTAGACCGCCGCGTCTCGGGGTGAAGTTGTTTTCAGGTACTCCTTATAATCAGCATCGCTTAAAGCAGAAAAGAGAGTAAACAGACCTAAAGATGCTATTCCGGTACCTAACGATAGAGTTAAGATAATATTCGAACCTCTCGTATTGGAAGCCGGAGTTTGCAGGCCGATTTTTTCATCGAGTTCACTTTCCAAAAGAAACCTCAACATCCTGCTTTTTGAAATAAGATCGGGAAACTGAGACTTTTCAATTTCGTCCGAAAGGGTTTTAAAGGCCATGAAATCCCGGCTATCGACGGTAGTTACATTCAGAAGCTCTTTAAAAATATCCAGCTTTTCGGAGAGTGATGTGTACGGCCTTACATTTTCAGCCGGACTTTCCACTTGGGGAAAAAGCCGGGCGGTACATAGAAGGCACAGCCAAAAAACAAAAAGATTGATGGATTTTACAGGCCAACAACATCGGCAGTCAGGCATTCTTAGTCCACTCCATTCTCTTTTTTATTCAGGTTCGATTTCAGTTCCTCGATTCGTCCCTCAAGTTGTGCGTCGGTAGATGTAATAAACGACATGAGAGCCTGTGCTTCCTTGAAATCACCGGCCAGGATAAGAAAATAAACCAGCTTATATCTATACTGGTCGATATATTTTGAATTGGTGTAGGCTTCAATCATCTTTTTATAGGCTGAAATGAGGATTTTAAGGATTTCACTGTTTCTTTCATACCAGGATTCCAAGATTATGCATTTATAAAGATCTATATCTTCCGGTGAGAAAAGTGGATCCACGAATACCATGGCATCCAACTGTTCAAGGCTCGCCCGATAGGCTTCCTGTTT
>JBFMGN010000657.1:0-2698 GCA_040752435.1 Spirochaetota bacterium | reverse complement strand
AACCGGCATATTTTATAGAAGAAAGTGGGGAAGAACCTGTTCCGCCGTCACAGCCGCTTATAAGCACCATATCCGCCTTTGCCTTAGCCACGCCTGCGGCGACTGTACCGACCCCAACCTCCGCCACAAGTTTAACCGATATCCGGGCAGCCGGATTTGCATTTTTTAAATCAAAAATAAGCTGTGAGAGGTCTTCGATTGAATAGATATCATGGTGAGGCGGAGGAGAAATGAGCCCTACCCCAACGGTTGAATGGCGTACCCTGGCAATGGCACTGTTTACCTTGTGCCCGGGAAGCTGGCCGCCCTCCCCGGGTTTGGCCCCTTGCGCTATCTTTATCTGCAGTTCTTTCGCATGGACGAGATAACTGCTGGATACCCCGAAGCGTCCCGAGGCTACCTGCTTCACCGCACTGGCCGAGCAGTCGCCGTTGGGAAGGGGAATATTCCTGGCTTCATCCTCTCCTCCTTCCCCGGAATTACTGGCTGCCTTAAGCCGGTTCATGGCGATGGCGATTGTTTCGTGGGCTTCTTTGCTCAAAGAGCCGAAGGACATGGCAGAACTGACGAACCGTTTCACGATCGAATCAACGGGTTCGACTTCCTCCACCGGCACCGGTATCCCTTTTTTAAACCTGAAAAGACCGCGCAGGGTACAAAGATTTTTCGTAATATTGTTGACCTCATTGGAATACTGTTTAAAAACTGCATAGTTCCCTTCCCGTACGGATTTTTGGAGCAAGGCCACAGCCTGGGGTGAAAAAAGATGCTTTTCAGAATTTTTCCTGTAACTATACTTTCCGCCGGAAGCAAGTTTATGGTAGGAAAGATCAATATCCTGGTATGCATTTTTATGTCGTGTCAGGGCTTCCCTTTCGATTACTTCCAACCCAATACCGCTTATGGAGGATGGGGTTCCCTTGAAATACTTATCAATCACATCTTTATTGAGTCCGATTGCTTCGTAAATTTGAGACCCGCGGTAACTTCGGATGGTGGAGATGCCCATCTTTGACATTACCTTTAAAAGTCCTTTTTTTACCGCCGTAATGTACTGTTCAATCGCCACATTGTCAGTTAATCCTTCCGGCAGGTATCCCCGCTCTTTTAAATCGACAATTGTTTCAAATACCAGGTATGGGTTGATACCGCTGGCACCGTAGCTCACCAGGGTGGCAAAATGATGGACTTCCCGTACCTCCCCAGTTTCAAGGATAATACCCGATAGATGCCTTTTCCCCCGATCCACCAGGTGGTGATGCACTGCCCCAATTGCAAGTAATGATGGTATGGCTGCTTTTCCCCTGCTTATGTTCCTGTCGCTTAAAATAACAAGGGAGTAGCCTTCATCTACCTTTCGCTCAACTTCCCGGCATAAACTTTCGAGGGCAAAGACAAGGGCGCCTCCGTTTTCTGTTACATCGAAGAGCATGGGGACCGTGCATACCCGGTAATCTTTTACCTCCGAAGTCTTAAGGCGTTCCAGGTCGTCATTGGTAAGCACCGGATGGGATAGCTTTAATTGCCGGCAATGCTCCGGCGTCTCATCCAGCAGGTTTCGTTCCCTGCCTACAAAACTCATAAGCGACATGACAAGGCTTTCCCTGTAAGGATCAATCGGCGGATTCGTTACCTGGGCAAAAAGCTGGCGGAAATAATCAAAAAGGAGCTGGGGCTGATCCGAGAGAACTGCCAGGGCGGCATCGTTACCCATGGAACCGAGAGGCTCCTGGGAACTGACTGCCATTGTTGCGATGATAAGATTAATATCCTCTCTTGTATAACCGAAGGCCCGCAGGCGCACGGAAAGTGTTTGCCTGTCCACTCCAACCGGACCTGGAAGCTGGAAAAGCCCTTTTAATTCTATGCTGTTTTCTTCCAGCCAGCGCCGATAGGGTTTACGTCGTGAAACCGCCGATTTTACCTCGTTGTCTTTAATTACTCGATTGAGAGCAGTGTCGACGATAAGCATTTTGCCGGGAGCCAGCCTGCCTTTTTCCAAAATGTCATCCGCTTCAAAATCAAGTACTCCCACTTCGGAGGCAAGGACGACCTTTCCACTTTTACTTATAACATACCGGATCGGCCTGAGACCGTTCCGGTCGAGAATAGCACCTATTTTTTTACCGTCGGTAAAAGCAACAGCGGCAGGACCATCCCAGGGTTCCATGATGGCGGCGTGATATTCAAAAAAAGCCCGCTTATCCTGGCTTATGTGAAATTTCGTGCCGAACGCCTCCGGAATCATCATTATGACGGAATGTTCAATAGATCTACCGCCCATTGTCAGTAGTTCGGCGACATTATCAAAAATTCCGGAATCGCTTAATTTTGCATTAACGATAGGAATAATCTTTTTTATTCCATCTTCAAATAGTACAGAAGAGAGATTCGATTCCCTGGCTTTCATATTGTTGATGTTACGACGAATCGTATTTATTTCGCCGTTATGGGCTATATACCGGAAAGGCTGAGCTAAAGGCCAGGAGGGAAAAGTATTGGTGCTGTAACGTTGATGCACGAGGGCAAAGGCACTTGCAAAAGTCTCATCCAGGAGATCGGGGTAAAAGGACTCGAACTGGGATGCGACAAACATACCCTTATATACGATTGTCCTGGAAGAAAAAGACGGGATATAAAATTCTTCAATACCGTATCCGTCGGCTATCGCCCTTTTTTCAATCTGTTTTCTTACAAC
>JBFMGN010000656.1:0-2699 GCA_040752435.1 Spirochaetota bacterium | reverse complement strand
AACCCGGGATCTTCGTACACTCCCCAAGTACGCCTGCCCTCCTTTGTGAGAGGAGATAAAAAGTCAAAAACATCGAGAGAGAATTTTACCCCTTCGGAAACCCGGAGAAAGCCGTTCAGATTTAATTCAGGAATTTGGGGTGTGTCTGTAATTCGCCAGAGGCCTGAAAGACCTGTTCCCAAATTTTCCTTGCCATTGGTAATGGCGAAAGTGATTTGAAAACTCTGCTTCGGTTCAAACATGAGTATATCCAGGAATTTGCCTTTCCAAAAAAATGAAAACTTAACAATACGTACAGGCGCCCAGGATACCCCGGCTGAAAATCCAAGGGAACTGCTTTTTGTAACTCCCATGGGGTACAACCCGGAAACAGGATCAATCCCGCCGCCTGTCGTCAGCCTATCATCAAAATAATCAAAATCCCCGGCAAAATCCAACGTGAGCGTTTTGAGAATAAACCCCTTGAAGCTTAAGCCGGTAAACCAGCCGTTCGTCCGTACGGCCGGCAGGGACATGGAAAGGAATGGGTAGACTTTCCATATATTAAAATATGATCTGTTTTCTACTTTATATCCCCCGGATATTCTAAAAGTAAAAAGATCCCGGATAATACCCGACAGAGAGAGATTGAAGGGGAAGAGTGTCGGGTTAACAGAAGAAAGCCAGTCGATCCCAGCCTTCCCTTCCAGCGTCAAAGCGAGGGGCAGCTCCGCGCGGAACTGCACGAGAGCATTTAATCCGTGGCTTTGATTCCCAAAACTACCCGATAGAAGCTGGAAAGAGTATGCTCCCTCGATACCGGCCGAAAAGGATGAAAAGACCACCGAAGCTTTCAAACGCGGAGAGATAAGGAACTCCCCGTCATTTTTAGGCACCATTCCAGAAAGCGTCATCGTTACATTTTGTACATTTAACCCGACGCTGACAGTAAATAATCCTGAATTAAACGTTAAAGACGATGTTCCGCTCAGGAATCTGTGAGCAATGGAAGTATAATTTGTGCTCTGGGCCTGCAACCCTTCTACTTCTTCCGTGTAATCACCGTCGGTTTCAAAGGTGAAAGGCGCCGGCCGGAGGGAAAAATTCCCGTTCAGGTTGTTTGCCTGGTGGAAAAACCCCGCGCCGGCCGGCCTGAAACGGCGATTGTCGAAACCGTAGCCGTCCAGGCGTTCATGGGAAAATTGTAGACTGAACCGCGGCTCTTTTCCCAGCTTATAAAGTGTAATATCGCCGATTATATGATTCATACTGCCGATTCCGATCGTACCCTCGGTGAAAAAGGCAGATCCCCTTCCCTGTACCGGCAGGCTAAGATCAACCTTCGGCATCGGTACATCCAGGGCTATATCAAACGCCAACTTGGGGGCCTCGGGCAAAGTTACCGGAATATCTACGGAAAGGAGGGCTTCCTGGTCAGGCAGGACCGCCTCGATCGCCTCTTTATACAGATCATCAATTTCCAGGAGCATAGGGGGAAGGACGATACCCGGGTCCTCCGGCTCGGCGGTGGTTTCAGGGAAGACAAAGACTGTGGAAAAGAAAAGCACCGGTGATATTAAGGCGGCTAAAAAAAGTTTTTTCATTTCGTTCCCTCGAGGAGTTTCCTTCCTTCGGCGGCCCACTGAGAATCGGGAAAGTTTTTCTCTATTCTCCCGACTAAGTTTTTTGCCTCTTCTATATTACCGGCCAGCATGGTAATTTCTGCCGCCCTGTACAGGGAGGCAGCCGTCAGGTCTTTATCAGCCGGATTTGTAACGGCCGCATCCAGATATTCATTACCGGCCTTGCTTAAATTCCCCTTCCGGTAAAAATAATCACCCAGTAAATAGTGGGCTTTTGAACCTGAAGCTGGATCTACACTCTGCCTCTTAATGACTTCATCAAGCATGACCGCTCCCAGGTCCTGGCTCGTTCCCCCTTTATAAATATAGATGCGCGCCAGCTCTATCATTGCCTGGCGTCCTTCGGCTGTTTCCGCCCTTTTTTTCTCATTGATGATTACGGAAAGCTCGGCCTCACGCTCAGTCTGCCCCAAAAGCAGATACCGTATTTTTTCTGCTTTTAAATCGGCTTTTGCCACCGCGGCATCTTCCGGATATACGGCTATAAGTTCTGCATAAAGCTGTAAAGCTTTCCGAAAGTCGCCGTTTTCGGCGTGGATTTCGGCTGTTCGTTTAATTGCGTCGGATCTGTATGAACTATCACGGTGCTCGTCAATCAACCGTTCCCACAAAAGGACAGCCCCGAACTTCTCGCCGATATTAAGAGCGGCCATCCCGCCCCAGTACAGCGCCGCATCCCGGAGTTTGCCTTTTGGGAAGGTGATTCTGTATTCATAGAATGCATCTTTTGCAGCCCCAAACTTCTTATCGGAATAGAGAAGTTCACCCCGTTTATACATTCCCTCCTCAGCCAGAGAACTGGCAGGGTACTTTTCGAGCAGAGCTTTAAACTCAGCCACACTTTCATCAAGTCTGTCCAAAAGGACAAGTATCCCGGCATGTTCGAACAGAGATTTGTCGGCAAAATCCGACTGGGGGTAATCAAGATAAATATTCTGGAAAGCCATCGCAGCTTCGGCGTATTTCTTCGTACTTGAGAGACTTTTTCCGAGCATAAACAGCCCGCGCTCTTTTAAGCCCGGCTGGGCTGCAGAATGAGAGTATTTTAAGAACAGCCTTTCCGCCTCCTTATAATCG
>JBFMGN010000655.1:0-2700 GCA_040752435.1 Spirochaetota bacterium | reverse complement strand
ACCTACGGCTAATATGATACTATTAAGATAGAATCGTATGACAGAGTAATTTTTTGTAGTAAACAAGTCTCTCCAGTTAGTAAAGGTAAAGGTTTTCAAACCGGGCACCCATCGTATGGGATAATCAAAGATATATTTTTCAATCTTAAAGGAGGATGAAATCATCCAGATAAGAGGCAGTATCATAATAATGCCCAAAAAGGCCAGCAGTATAGTAATGCTTATCCTGGCAATTAGATATTCTGTTCCTCGTACCATTAACTTGTATCCCCTGATTTTAAAATTGGAAAACCCATTTTTTCTGCAATCTCCATTGGATCAAGGTAATAGAAAAAATAACCAGGAAAAGCATCCAGGCCAGAGCGGATGCGTATCCGAATCTGAAATCTTTAAAGGCTGTTTGATAAAGGTAAAAGACCATGACATAGGATGAAGTACCTGGTCCGCCCTGGGTCATGACATTGATATAGAGAAATGTGCGAAAACTGAAGATAATGCCTGTTATGGCGGCAAACAGAATAATCGGCGTTAAAAGAGGTAATGTTATTTTAAAAAATTGTTTAACTTTCCCTGCGCCATCTATCTCTGCCGCTTCATAGAGTTCCGCGGGAATGGATTGCAGGCCGGCGAGGAAAATAACCATGTAATACCCGGTATACTGCCATACGGAGACGATCATGATCGAAATAAGTGATGTACTCCTTTCAGTAAGCCATCCGGGTGGTGTTTGTATACCAATAGCTTTTAAGAAAGTATTGATGGGTCCCCATGTCGGCTGGAAAAAGGTCATCCAAACAATTACCACTGCAGTTGTAAGGGTTATATATGGTATAAAGTAAATGGCCCGTAAAGTCCGTTGAAAAAAAGCAGTCTCATTCATTAGCACAGCGATGAGGATACCCAAAACAATTTGGGTTGGAACCACCCCAAAGGAATACACCAGATTATGAAACATTGACTGCCAGAAAAGCCAGTCCCTGGTTAAGATGTAGAAGATATTCTTGAAACCGATAAACCTTATATTCTGGAAGTACGAGCCATCCCAATTTGTGAAAACAAGCAGAAAAGAAGCGGTAAGCGGAAGGAGGGTTATAAGGGCGAAACCCGAAAAAGAAGGGATGATATACCTCAAAGCAATTGCCCTTTCCTTCTTTTTCAGTTTTGCTAATTTCAAAAGAAGCTCCTTACTGTTTTACAGGAGGGGTTGTAATTTCTTCAATCGTAGTAAAATG
The DNA here is from genome assembly GCA_040752435.1 of Spirochaetota bacterium. GTDB lineage: Bacteria > Spirochaetota > Spirochaetia > SPDA01 > JBFMGN01 > JBFMGN01. Next base: position 1,468 of record JBFMGN010000655.1, on the reverse strand, counting down.
TGCTTGATTTTTCTATTTCGCCGTTTGAATGGCTTCATTCACCCTCTTTTCGATCGTATCAAGCGTTGCAGCCAAATCTTTCTCGCCATTGTAATATAGGGGAAGTTCTTCTTCAATAATTCTCCCGTAGGCCGGTGCTGCTGGCCCGATCGGTTTTTCGGCAAAGAAAGTTAAGGCGGGAGGACCCGTTAAGGCCTGGGCTTCGCTTATTGGAATATCGGAATCCTGAAGCATCCCGCCGAACAATTCCTGCTCTCTCCCCTTGGGGATATAAACGGCCAGTCCACCCAATTGTTTTGCAACGAGGATCTGGTTGTAGGGATCGGTAACAAAGAATTTTACGAATTCCCATGCCAGTTCCTTATTCTTACTCCTGGCGACGATCGAGGCGGTGCTTGGTGCGCCGGTCGTATAGTTTTGAGGATAAGAGCTGTCAGGTATGGGAAGTGAAGTAATACCGGGCAGCCAAGCATGGGGAAATTTCTGCTTGTCTTTGATATACTGGAAGGTCCATGCTCCCATATAGATCATGGCCGCCTTTTCAGTTAAGAAGGTACCCGAATAATGCATTTTTAATGATTTCATATCTTTGATTGGAACAGCATACCCCTTGTCGATAAGATTCTTGTAAAATGTAATACCTTTCTGAAAGCGTGGATCCTTGATATTGACTTTACTGTTTTTGTAATAATCGCCCCGCGCCGCTTCTGTACCGAAGAGAGCGAGGCAGATATCCCAGGTGTGGCCGTAGTAGGCATAGACCTTATTTGCACCTTCCCCCCTGGTGAGTTTGGCCGAGTAATTTTCAAACTGATCCCATGTCCAGCCTACTACTGGATAGCTTAACCCGGCACCATCCATGAGTTTTTTATTGTAAAACATGAGCCATGGGGAATTATACCATGGGAAGCCGTCTACCTTTCCCCGTGGGATTTTCATACTGTCAGTCAGAGATCCAAAGTACGTAGTGTAATCAATTCCATCTTTTTTGAAGTAGGGTTCAAGATCTTCGAAATACCCCTTTGACGCCAGGTTGTAATAGGTGAATACATTACTCTGAACTATATCAAGATTCTCACCTCCGATAACGGCTGTGGCAACTTTTTGTTCCCAGGCTTCCCCCGTGCCGAGGGTCTGTATATGATTAATCTTGATATTGGGGTATGTTTTATTAAAATTATCCCATACAGGCCCCCAGACATCCAGACCGGAAGCGGCCATAATCGTCAATTCCCCGCTCCCTGCCGCTTTTTTTTCCTTCGCCCCTTCAGAAAATATTTCCGGCGACAGGATTAAAAAGCACATTAGGCACAAAACCAGAATTTTTTTCATAAATACCCCCTTAATGAATTTTTAAAGCGTAAACTACACTTTTATGAAACTTTTCCAAGATCATTAATTAATTCCGTATAAAGATTTTCATGGAATTTATTAATCTCTTCTTTGAACTTTTCAGTGTTCCAGACCC
>JBFMGN010000654.1:0-2703 GCA_040752435.1 Spirochaetota bacterium | reverse complement strand
GCTCTGGTGGACGGGGCTGCAGGCTTCCAGATTTACTGGTACGTGATTCTTCCACTTTTAAGACCGATTACTGCAGGTGCGATCATCATCCTGGGACATATATCTCTAAAGATCTTTGACCTGATCATGTCAATGACAGGGTCAGGGATCGGGTTTTCTACCGACGTTCCCGCTTATTTTATGTATGATACTACCTTTCGGGGAAATAAATTCGCCCAGGGAGCCACCATCGCCGTCATCATACTCATCATGGTTGGGATATTGATTATTCCCTACCTGATCTCAAATGCCAGGCGGGGAAAAGAAACATGAAGTGGAAGCTGCTCGTATACGTGTTCCTCATAATCATGGCCGTCTTCTACGTTATGCCTGTCTATGTACTTCTTTCTACCGGTTTAAAAGATTTTTCCGAAGTAAAACTCAAAAACATGTGGAGCCCGCCGGAGCGTATTAATATTGACAGCTTCAAGCTTGCCTGGCAAGGAAATAAAGAGGAGGGTTACAGAGGGCTTAAAGATAATTTCTTAAACAGCATCTATCTGGTTATCCCGGCCACTGTTCTTTCCTCTTTTCTTGGTTCTATGAACGGGTACGTATTCAGCAAGTGGAAATTTAAAGGCGCCAATGTGATTTTTCCTCTGATCCTTTTCGGGATGTTCATCCCTTACCAGAGTATCTTGATTCCCCTGGTACTGGTCTTAAGGCGGATCGGACTGTATGGATCTTTACCCGGCCTGATTTTCACCCATGTAGTTTATGGAATTCCCATTACCTCGCTCATATTCTTGAATTATTACCAGGGAATCCCGAAGGAACTGGTGGAAGCGGGTAAGATCGACGGCGCGAATTTTTTGCGAATCTATCGCCACCTCTTGTTCCCCCTCTCCATGCCCGGTTTTACCGTGGTCGTAATATGGCAGTTTACCTCAATCTGGAACGATTTTCTTTTCGGATTGATCGTTACCCCTAATCCGGCGGTCCAACCCGTCACGGTTGCTCTTAATAATCTGGCAGGCAGTTATATCGTTCAATGGAACATCCAGATGGCTGGGGCTTTGCTCGTGGCAATCCCTCCGCTTTTGGTCTACATTTTTTTCGGCAAATTTTTCTTAAGGGGGCTTTTAGCCGGGTCGCTTAAGGGGTAAGCCTGCCGGCTCTACGTCCGCGGCTTGTTAAAAAAACTAAGGTTGTGAAATCATATCCCACTTTCACCTTACCCTTGACAAAAGCCACTATTTCTTGCAACCTAACCTAACAACAATTAAAAAAATGGTGGGATAGTTGCCAATACATGGTGGGTATAGTTCAACTGGCAGAGCACCAGATTGTGGTTCTGGTTGTTGCGGGTTCAAGTCCCGTTACCCACCCGTTAGGAGCGTCCGTAGCTCAGCTGGATAGAGCGCCGGACTTCGAATCCGTAGGTCGCAGGTTCGAATCCTGCCGGACGTATTTAAAAAAAGGCGGATTTTTTATCGGGCAGGATTCGAAACGAGTGAGCGCCGACCAAGGGGAGGGAAGCCGGACAGGAGGTCCGGCGCCAGCGAACGAGGCGGCCCGGAGAAGCGGAGACAGGATGTATCCGCGTCGAAGGGCGAATCCTGCCGGACGTATTTAAAAAAAGGCGGATTTCAACGTATCGAGGGCCGTTAGCTCAGCCGGTAGAGCAGCAGACTCTTAATCTGCGGGTCGAAGGTTCGATCCCTTCACGGCTCATTTCCTTATGGTTCTTGACAAAAAACAGCAAATTATACTATATTCTTGCGAGAGTGGTGAAATTGGCAGACACGCCAGACTTAGGATCTGGTGCCTCGAGGCATAAGGGTTCAAGTCCCTTCTCTCGCATTATTGTGACGCCTTTAAGAGCTTAACACCAGATGCAAGTTATCTATCATCCAGCGGGAGTAGCTCAGTGGTAGAGCTCCACCTTGCCAAGGTGGATGTCGCGAGTTCAAGCCTCGTCTCCCGCTCGTAATATTTTTTGGCGATCCGGATAGTCCAGATCGCCATTTTTTTCAAAATCCATGCTTTAAAAGAGGAAAACAAAAGTGATTGTCAACAAGGAAGTAGAACCCCTAGAAAATTCCGCCGTAAAACTTACAGTAACCGTTGATCAGCAATCGATTAAAAAAGCATATGACGAACTCTTACAAAAATATAGTAAGACCCTGCAGATAAAAGGTTTCAGGCGGGGTAAAGTCCCTGTACCGGTTCTTGAAAAGAAGTTCGGTGAAAGTATAAAGCACGAAGCTTATATGAATAAAATCGAAAGTAACCTCAAACAAATTTTCGAGGAAATTGAAGAAAAGCCTTTACCGTATTCGCACCCCGAACTGCAGGACGAATTGGATATGTCGATGGATAAGGATCTATGCTTTTCAGTTGTGTATGACACCTTCCCGAAAATCGAGATAGGAACCTATAGAGGGCTGGAAATTGAAGAACCGGTGGTGGAATTAAGCGAGGATGATGTCGAGAGGGAATTAAAAACGCTGCAGAACCAGAATTCCATAGTTGTGGATAAGAAGGATAACACCGTCGAGAAAGACAACATCGTCACAATCAACTATTCAGAACTGGAAGAAAACGGCCGCGAGAAACTGAAAAGTAGACGGGAAGGTTTTGCCTTTGCGGCAGGCAGCAAAAACAATCTATACCAGATAGACGACGATATCCTGGGAATGAAGAAAGATGAGGAGAAGATAC
>JBFMGN010000653.1:1711-2714 GCA_040752435.1 Spirochaetota bacterium | reverse complement strand
TGGTCTGTTTACCATCACCGTAGACGGTAATATCTTCTCCTTTCAATGCCTGCATTATGAAGTTGCTTACAACACGGCCGTCATTGGGATACATCCTCGGTCCATATGTATTGAATATCCTTGCAACTTTGATTTTGAGCTTATGCTGTCTGTGGTAATCGAAGAAGAGCGTCTCAGCGCATCTCTTTCCCTCATCGTAACAGGATCTTAAGCCGACTGGATTTACATTGCCCCAATAGCTTTCTGGCTGAGGGTGAATTGTCGGGTCGCCATAGACTTCGGAGGTTGATGCTTGCAAGATTTTTATTTTCAATCTTTTTGCAAGACCAAGCATGTTTATGGAGCCGTGTACAGAAACCTTTGTGGTCTGGACAGGATCAAACTGATAATGAATAGGCGATGCAGGGCACGCGAGGTTGTAAATTTCATCGACTTCGACATACAGCGGGAAGCAGATGTCGTGCCTGAGGACCTCGAAATAGGGGTTCGAAAGCAGATGTGCTATGTTTGAACGTCTGCCTGTAAAAAAATTGTCGACACAGAGCACCTCATGCCCGTCGTTAAGAAGTCTTTCACAAAGATGGGAGCCGAGGAATCCCGCGCCGCCGGTCACCAGGATGCGCCTGGTTGAATCATAGTTTTTCATATGTCATCCTTTGTCTTAAAGGTTGTATATTGTTATTTGGGTCTAAAGCTTTGAGATTATAATCTAAAAGAGATAGGCTGAGGTTAAGGTTGAGATTGAGACAAAGATGAAAGATACCATCTATAAGTCTGTCTGATCCCTTCTTTCAGTGAAATCTTTGGCTTCCATCCCAAAGTCTTTATCTTTGAGACATCCAGCAACTTTCTCGGAGTCCCATCCGGTTTTGTTGTGTCCCAGACAACTTCTCCTTTATATCCGACTATATCCTTTATCATATCGGCAAGTTCTTTTATGGTGATGTCTTTGCCGGCGCCGACGTTAATAAGGCTGAGGTCAAGGTCAAGCTTTGAAGATAAA
>JBFMGN010000653.1:0-1701 GCA_040752435.1 Spirochaetota bacterium | reverse complement strand
GGCGTCTGCAAGGTCATCGACATGCAGGAATTCACGCCTTGGATTCCCTGTGCCCCAAAGCACAACCTCCGGTTGCGCTTTGGCAGGGACTACGGAGTAAGAAGCACGCACTTCCGAACTGCTTGCTGAATTCTGCTCACCGCCTGCTTTCATTTTGGCTTCATGGAATTTTCTGATCATGGCAGGAAGGACATGAGATGTCTCGAGGTCAAAGTTGTCATTGGCGCCATACAGGTTTGTGGGCATCACCGAGATGAAGTTTGTTCCATACTGCCTGTTGTATGACCTGCACATCTCTATCCCCGCTATTTTTGCTACGGCATAGGGTTCATTTGTAGGCTCAAGTTCTCCTGTCAGAAGATACTCTTCTTTCATCGGCTGGGGACAGAATTTGGGATAGATGCAGGAACTCCCGAGAAATAAAAGTTTCTTAACGCCATATAAGTGAGCGCTATGTAGTATGCAGTTCTGTATCATAAGATTTTTATAAATAAATTCGGCAGGGTAGGCGCTGTTGGCCAGTATGCCGCCGACTTTTGCTGCAGCAAGGAAGACATATTCGGGTCTTTCCTTCTCGAAGAACTTTTCAACCCTGGACTGACGTGTGAGGTCAAGTTTAAAAAATTTGCACAGATCAACGTTGAGGTTGAGGGCCGGCTTTCGCAAGTGATAATTCGAGATAATATCGCGGTAACCTTCGGAAAAAAGTTTTCTGATGATTGCAGAGCCTACCATCCCGGTCCCGCCGGCAACAAAGATTTTGGAATTAATGTTCATTAGAGCAACAGGTTTAGGTTAAGGTTAAGATTGGTGCTAAGGTTAAGTTCGAGGCTAAATATTTTTCTTTAAAGAATTTATAAGAGAGTTAAGTTCTTTCCTGACTTCCTCGATCTTAACCTTTTTATTATCTTATCGTCATTTTATTCTTTTTCAACAGAAGCTCTTTTTGGGCGAGCTTCATATCCGACTCAATCATCATCTTTACGAGTTCGGGGAATCTGACTTTGGCCTTCCAGCCGAGTTTCTTTTTTGCCTTTAAAGGGTTCCCTATCAGTAAATCCACCTCGGTAGGCCTGAAGTAACGCGGATCTATTGCAACAACGGTGTCTCCGACCTTCGGTAAAGTGGGCGCTAAGGAGTAAGGAGCAAGCGCTCCGGAAGCGCTTGCTGATGTTTTTTTGCCGCCTGCAGCTCTCTGCTTACTGCTTACTGAATGAACGATTCCTCGTTCTTTCACCCCTTTTCCTTTCCAGGCTATTTCGATGCCGGCTTCTTTAAATGCAAGTTCGACAAATTCACGCACTGAATGAGTTTCACCTGTAGCAATAACGTAATCGTCCGGCTTTTTCTGCTGGAGCATCAGCCACATTGCCTCGATATAATCGCCTGCATATCCCCAGTCGCGTCTGGCGTTGAGATTGCCGAGGTATAGCTTTTTCTGTAATCCATTAACGATTCTGCTTACTGCCATTGTTATCTTTCTCGATACGAATGTCTCTCCCCTTATGGGCGACTCATGATTGAAGAGTATGCCGTTGCTTGCATGTATGCCGTATGCTTCGCGGTAGTTAACCACTATCCAGTAGGCATATAGTTTTGCTGCTGCATAAGGGCTTCGCGGATAAAATGGCGTTGTTTCACTCTGGGGGACCTCCTGTGTCTTTCCATAAAGCTCGCTGGTGGACGCCTGGTAAAACTTCA
>JBFMGN010000652.1:0-2714 GCA_040752435.1 Spirochaetota bacterium | reverse complement strand
AGAATGGTGGGCGAATATGGATCTGGCGTTCCATATGGATTAAATGGTTTTGTTGAGAACTATATGGAGCGGACGAAAAATTGTCTCGATAAGCTGAATCGAATCAACAAAACCCTGCGCCATGAAGAAGCCGACCGTGTGCCGGTCAGCGACTTCTTTTGGGGATCTTTTTTAAAAAGATGGAAGCAGGAACTGGGCCTCGCCGGTGACGCCGATATCTACAGGTATTACGATCTCGACTGGCAAGTGACAATTCCCAATATGGATCCGCATATACGTGACTTCGAAATACTTCGTCAAAACGATAAGGAAGTCGTGGTGAAAACCGGGTACGGGGCAACGATACGGAAAAAATTTGCCGACCCCATGCCGGCGTTCCTCAATTTCGGGATAAAAAGCATAGAAGAACTTGAAGCGTATCAATTCGACGATCCCTGGGATGACCGTCGCTATTTCAAAGGCGGCGATAACCAGCTTGGGGGTGTTGGAGACGGATTCGACCGTAATCTGCCGCCCTGGACTGATTCGGTAAAAAATCTATACCCAGATTTTCCGGTATTCGGCAGCATATGTGAAGGGCATGAGCAGCTCTGGCGCATGATCGGTTCCGAAAATGTCATGCTGTGGATCGGACTTTATCCGGCCGAGCTGGGGCGTTTTATTCGGCGACTTGGGGAGTTTCTTGTAGAGATGACAAAAGCTCAAATAAAAGCGGCGGGCGGTATGCTCGATGGAATGGTTATTTGGGGAGATGTCGCATACGTTAACGGGATGTTATTCTCACCTGCTTATTGGCGTGCCCACTTTAAGCCGATAGTTAACGAGCAGATTCGAATGTGCCACGAAAACAGTTTACCAGTAATCTATCATGGCTGCGGCAATGCATCCGCCATCTTTGATGATTTCGTCGAAATGGGGCTTGACTCCTACAATCCCCTCGAGGCCAAGTCCGGCCTTAATGTGGTGGACCTTCGAAGGAAGTACGGGCATACAATGGGATTCTGCGGCAATATGGACGTCCTCTCATGGGCTAAAGACGATTTTGTTTCGCTTAAAAGAACAGTCTTAACAAAACTCAACGCGGCCAAAGGCGGGGGCTTTATTTTCCAATCGGATCATTCCGTACCGAGCAATGTAAGCGCGCAACGATACGAGTATGTAATCAACCTGGTGCGCGCATACGGAACCTATCCCCTTAAACTTGGGGAGTACGATTTGAATGACATCGGGTAGTGTTTAAAGGTTTAGGTTTTTATGACCTCCAAAGAACGAATGATGCTGGCCTTAAGGAAAGAAAAACCGGACCGGCTTCCGGCATCGGTACACCAGTGGCAGGGTTACCATCTGGATAAATATATGAACGGCATAAGTGATCTGGAAGCTTTTCAAGCTGTCGGGCTGGATGCGCAAATCCAGTACTTTGAAGACATGGCCCAGTTCTGGCTTGTGGATGCCGACTTTACAAAATTGAATACCCCTCAATGGAGGGATGAGCCGGAAATAATTGCAAGTGATCCGGATAACCGGATAACCTATCATACAATCCGTACTCCGCAAGGAACACTGACATACAAAACGGCGGGAGATAGAAAAACCACCTGGATAACCGAATATTTGATAAAAAAGGATGAAGATCTAACCCTTATCAAAAAGTATATGCCGGTTGCCCGGCTCAATCTTAAACCGTTGGAAAAGAAATACAATGAGGTAGGGGATAAGGGGATTCTGCGCGGGTTTGTCTGGGGAGACCAGGCAGGCTGCTGGCAGCACGCCGCCTGCCTGATGGAGATAAATGATCTTATCCTGGCAGCTTTCGATAAGCCGGATTGGGTGCATGAGTTCTTATCGGTGCTGCTCGACAAGAAACTTCGTTTTATCGAGAGTATGAAGGGCGCGCGGTTTGACCTTATCGAAACAGGCGGCGGGGCCGCCTCATCGACCCTTATTTCGCCGGACCTTCATAAGGAATTCTGCCTGCCTTACGACCGTAAAATGCACGACGCTCTTCACAGTCTCGGTTTTTTAACGACTTATCATACATGCGGGGGCACCTACGGGATCGAGGAATATATTGTGGCGAACGGTACCGATGCCTCCGAAACCCTTGCGCCTCCCAGTATCGGCGGAAATCAGGAACCCTGGGAACTTAAAAAGAAGGCAGGTAACCGCCTGGCTTTTATCGGGGGGCTGGACCAGTTCAACTCCCTGGAAGGGCCGGGCGAATTGATCCGGAAAAAAGTCCATGAACTGTTTGAGAAAGTCGGGTATGAAGGCGGTTATATCTGTTCCTGTTCGGATCACTTTTTTGAAACGCCGGTGGAAAAATTGCGGATTTTTGCAAATGCCGCCAAAGAGTGCGTATACTAGATCCGCCTGTTCCGATAGTAAAAACCAGAAAGATAAAGGAGGTAGATATTAAGGTAACGAAAAAAAACATTTCGGCGAGAAATAAATTTCACTAATAAAAGGAGATGATTGTATGAAAAAAATTACTGTATTTCTGACTCTTATTATGTTCCTGCTTGTTTCAGTATTTCTATTTGCAGGGGGGAAACAGGAAGCCGCTAAACCAAAAGAAGAGGGGCCTGTCACCCTTAAATGCGCTTTTATCGGCGGAGCCAATTATGAAGAGTTGTACAAGGCGATTCCGAACTTTGAGAAAGAGACCGGAATTAAAGTCGAGATCGTCTACAAGGGCGACGGTTTTCAGATTG
>JBFMGN010000651.1:0-2724 GCA_040752435.1 Spirochaetota bacterium | reverse complement strand
CGAGAAAACTAAGACATTATAAATAAGATGAAATTTTTTGATAAAACTATGCAAAAGATGGAACAAAAAATTAATCCGTGGAGATAACATCGACCGATGTATGAAAGGCATGCAGGGGATAGCAGCGGTAACTCAAGCAAAGATAATGAAATGATTAGCAGGCAGCTACTCGACGAGATCGTCCGCAGAATCGTCAATGTGGCGAATCCTGAGCGGATCATTCTCTTTGGATCTTTTGCACGCGGGCAGATGGGACCAGGCAGCGATCTGGATCTCCTTGTGGTTAAAGCAGGGGTTCCTCATCGTCGCCGCCTTGCTCAAGAGATCCATCTCAATCTCTTCGGCATCGGTGTACCGATCGATATAGTCGTGGTTACGCCTGAGGATATTAAAGATTATGGCGATAAAGTCGGTTCGATAATCGGGCCTGCTTTAAAGGAAGGAATACAGATCTATGCCTCCTAGTCGACCAGATCCAACCGATCCACAAGAATGGCTCCGTAGAGCCCGGAGCAACCTGGCAAAGGCAAAAGCTAATCACGATCTCCCTGAGGTACTGTATGAAGACCTCTGTTTTGACGCGCAGCAGGCTGCTGAAAAAGCAATAAAGGCCGCGCTTGTTCATAAGCAAATCCCTTTTCCCAAAACACATGATATTATTAATCTCCTTACGCTTCTTCAACAAGGCGGAGTAGAAGTGCCTGAGGAAATTCGCCGAGCTGATCTTTTAACAGGATATGCAGTGGAGGCGCGGTATCCTGGAATCTCTGAGGAGGTTACCAGAGAAGATTACGTGCAAGCGGTTGAGCTCGCTGAGCAGGTTGTCCGCTGGGTTAATTCTCTGACCTTCCCCCCGCAGAAACAGTCTGGGATATAAGACCAAATGAGGGCAGAGATTGGCTCTTATAAACCTCGGGGGGGTGTCCTTAATAAACCATCGGTCCATCCGAATTTCCGTTTTAAGGTTCAGTATCTATATCTATCAAGGGGGAATTTTATCAGTTTATTAATTTTAAAGTTTAATCCATTTTTCGGTATTAACAGTTCCGACTTCCGGCACTTTTATGGTAAAGATGCTTCCAACACCCGGTTCGCTTTCTACAAACACCTCTCCCTTATGGGCAGAGGCTATGTGTTTGACTATGGCCAGCCCCAAGCCGGTTCCTCCCAGAGCCCGGCTGCGGGACTTATCGACCCTGTAAAAACGCTCGAAAATTCTAGGCAGGTCCTTTTGAGGAATGCCGCAGCCGGAATCTTTTACCGAGATTTCAACAAATGGGGGCTTTCTGCTGCAGTGGATATAAATTACGCTTCCGGCTTCGCTGAATTTAATACTGTTGTCGATGAGGTTTACAATTGCCTGTTCAATAAGAAGGGCATTCACTGATGCTCGGACAAAATCATCGCATTCAAGTTCAATCGAAATATTTTTGTTTCGGGCTTTTCCCAAGCATATTTGGATGGCGCCCTTAACGATTTGTTGCACAGAGACCGGCTCAAGATCCAAGGCCGCATAATCTTGCTGTTCCAGCCTGGAAAGGCTGAGCAAGTCGTCAATAATCGAATTAAGTCGATCGGCATGTTTGGAAATGATTTCAAGAAAGTGAAGAGCATCCTCCCGTTGATCAATGGCTCCGTTATACAGGGTTTCAACAAAACCTTTAATAGAAGTTATGGGCGTCTTCAATTCATGGGATACATTTGCGACAAAATCTTTTCGAACCTTCTCGAGATTTTTAAGCTGGGTAATATCGTTTAAAACTAAAAGTACACCCTTCTCCTTCCCCGCTTCATCCAGGGTAAGTACGTTCCCATGGGCATGAAGGTGCAGCATCGAACCTTTAATGGCAGTCCTAAAGCTGACCGGATTGTGCCCTACCCGTGGGTTATAGAAAACAAGGTTTGTTTCGATTGGTTCTCCTTTTGACAGGACACGTAAGGCGAAGCCATTCAACTCCGTATTTCGGAAGACTTCGATTAACGTCTTATGCCGGGCGCTCTCCGGGGTTGTTTGTATCAGCCTGCATGCCGCCGGGTTTAGGTTTTTTATAAATAGATGTGCATCCACGACGATTACCGCCTCAATCATACCGGACAAAACGGTTTCAAGTTCTTTATTTTTATAGGTAAGAATATCAAAACGCTTTTTCGTCGTTTCGGCCATATAATTGAGATCGCCGGCGATCGTATCCAGACCGGCGCCGCCGGATGAAAAAACCCTGGCAGAATAATTGCCTTCTGAAAAATTATGTATCATTTCCCGTATTTTTTTGACGGACAGACAAGATTGTCTGGCATAATATAAAGTTAATACAAGGAAAACAAGGAAGGAACACAAACCGATGAGGACAATTTTTAAGTAGACCGCCTTTAAAGGAGTAGTAACCGATTTCACAGGTAAAGCCACCCTGATTACACCGATTACCGTTCCGTTCTCCATTACAGGAGCGGCGGAATATATCATGTCCATGAATAGAGTTACACTGAAACGTTTGGAAATACCCCCTCCGCCTGTAATTGCGGAACGAACTTCCGATCTGGTGGCATGGTTGTTCATCAAAACCGGATCTTCATGAGTATCCCCTATTATGAAACCATCCGGCCGGATAAGGGTAAGGCGTATTCCCATTGCAGAACCTATCGATTTACACAGTCTGTCGCCCTGCTCCGGGTCGGCAAAAACCTCTTTCGGCAGCAAGTATTTTATAATCCGGCCTTTTTCCG
>JBFMGN010000650.1:0-2725 GCA_040752435.1 Spirochaetota bacterium | reverse complement strand
AGCAACGGGGTCAATTGGGGCTGGGGAACTCCGTCAATCAGGACTTCGGCCCCCATGGGGGTAGTCTCCAGAAAAAGCATCGTTGAAGCCGCATCCCCGGCCCAAACAGGCTGAGTTGATAGAAATAAGAGCAATACCGGAATCAGGGATTTTGTGTGCACTCGCATAAGATTCGTCTATAGTTAAGTGTATCGTCACAAACTGATAATTTCAATAATGGAGCGGAAATCACAGCAATTCTCAATTTGGCACGCCATGCAATAACAAATAAGGCGGAAATTCACGTACCTCACTCTAGCGGTGGAAACCGATGCCGTTCGGTACGTGATTTCCGCCGGTTTTTGGGGCCATATTTACGAATTACTGATAATTAAAAACACACCCTGTACTTTAAGATATTCTCTATTGTAAACTGGGTGTAATGTTTAGTAAATTTAAGGTGACTGGATAAGAGGAAAAGATATGCTGGAAAGCACTGGTTTGCCCGAGTTGGATAAAATTCTGGATAACTTGAAATTAGGGGATAATATCGTCTGGAGAGTTGACGAGACCGACGATTACAGACCCTTTGTAGAAGCCCTTGCACACTACGCCATAGCCCATGGAAAGAAACTTGTATATTTCAGATTTGCAAATCATAAACCGCTTCTATCTCCGCAGCCGGGGTTGATTATCCGCGAAACCCATCCAGAAGCAGGGTTTGAAAATTTTATAACGGAAACTCACTGGAAAATCAAAAAAATGGGGGCAGGCGGGTTTTTTATCTTTGATTCCATTTCTGACCTTTCCCAGTTCTGCTACAGCGACAGGATGATCGGCAATTTTTTCAAACTAACCTGCCCCTATCTGCGGAAGCTGAAAACTGTCGCCTATTTTTGTATGTACAGGTATTTCCACTCCTACCATGCTGCAACGCCGATCCATGAAACTACCCGGTTACTTCTGGATATTTACCGGCATAAAGAAAAATTATACCTTAAGCCCTCCATAATCGGTGAGAGAGATCCGTCAATCCACCACAAACTCTATGGCTGGTTTGACGGTAAGTTTTCACCCATCAAAGAAAGTGCGGCCATTGCGGAAATAATAACAGCCTCCCCGTGGCCGGGACTTCCGACTGCCAGCTACCGGATGATCGGGGTATGGGACAAGGTTTTCATGAATGCCGAGATTGTTATGGAAGCCGCGGCCAGAGGGGAAGCGCCGAAACAAAGGGAAAAAGAGGTATTTCAACAAATCTTACGACTTATCATCTCCCGGGATGAGAGGATGTTCAATCTCGCTTCTCAATATTTTACCCTATCGGATGTCATTAATATCTGGAAACGGATGATAGGTACAGGTATGATCGGCGGAAAGTCCGTGGGCATGCTGCTTGCCAGGGCAATATTGCGGAAAAACAGTCCGAAATGGGGAAATATACTCGAGGAACACGATTCTTTCTATATTGCCTCGGACGTCTTCTATACCTTCCTGGTAAAAAACAACTGCTGGTGGGCCCGGCAGAGGCAAAAAGACCCAAAAACCTTTTTAGACGGTAATGAAGCCGTCAGGAAACGAATTCTTAAAGGGAAGTTCCCAGAGTACATTGTCACCCGTTTTGCGGATATGCTTGAATATTTCGGTCATTCACCCATTATTGTGCGATCCTCCAGCTTACTGGAAGACAACTTCGGGAACACTTTCGCAGGTAAGTATGAAAGCGTCTTCTGCGCCAACCAGGGATCAAAGGAGGAACGTCTTAAAAATTTCATCGATGCCGTTCGATTTATATACGCAAGTACTATGAGCGATGAAGCCCTCGCGTACCGAAAAAACAGGGGCGTTCTGGACAAGGATGAGCAGATGGCCCTGCTGGTGCAGCGGGTTTCCGGCATATCCCACGGTACAATTTTCTTTCCCCATCTTGCCGGCGTCGGTTTCTCGATAAACCCCTACGCCTGGAACAAGGAAATTGACCCCGAAGCGGGAATGCTCCGCCTTGTATTCGGCCTCGGGACGCGCGCCGTGAACCGTTTCGATGATGATTATACCCGGGTGGTGGCTTTAAACGCGCCTGAAAAAAGGCCGGAAGCCAACTTTGACGAAGTGAAACGTTACGCTCAAAGGCGGGTGGACGTTCTCGATCTTTCTTCAAACCAATTTACCAATATCTACTTTGCCGATATTGTAAAAAGCAACGACGGTGGACTTAAACTCAACCTTTTTGCAACCAAGGATAAAATTCTGGATGAATACCTGCGGCAGCAGCATAAAAGCGACGGGTGCCCCTGGGTTTTAACTTTCGACAATCTTTTTAAGAAAACCGAATTTGTCGGCCATATGCGGGAAATGCTTAAAATACTACGCGAAGCCTACGAATGCCACGTGGATATCGAGTTTACTACCAACTTTTTCCCAGATGGAACCTATAAAATTAACCTGGTTCAATGCCGGCCGCTCCAATTTCAGAAATCAAAGACCTCCCTTATTCCTAAACCGGAAATAGAAAAGGAAAACCTCATCATGCTGGCCAGGGGAGCAGTCATCGGCCACAGCCGAACAATACCAATCGACAGGATAATATATGTAGTACCCGCCGTTTACGGAAAACTCTCGGAAAGTAAACGGTATACAGTTGCAAGGCTTATCGGAAACCTTATCCAGAATAACGGCAGTAAGCCTCAAAGCATTATCCTTATCGGACCGGGAAGATGGGGCACGAGTACCCCTTCTTTAGGGATAC
>JBFMGN010000065.1:0-9967 GCA_040752435.1 Spirochaetota bacterium | reverse complement strand
TGTCGGCCGTAAGCTGGGCTGCATCCGAAGGAACGGTAATTACCCCAAGTTCTATCCCTTTTCGCCGTACAACGGCCGCTATTTCATGGGCAGGGTACAAAGGGACGGCCGTATGCAACAGCTCCAGCCTGTTGATGCTGCTGTCGAACCCAGCCGCCAACTCATATCCTCTCAGAGCAAAGTCAGGATAATTCAGGATCGCTGAACCCAGCCGGCCCAGCCCGACGATACACGCCTTTCTGGGAATATTAAAACCAAACTCGCGGCAGAGCCTCTCTTTCAAATCCTTCAATAGATAACCGGTCGATGTACTCCGTATCTCCCCCAGAAAACTCAAATCTTTTCGAATCGTATGAGCCGGAGTTCCCATTCGCCTGCCCAGCTCAGTGGAAGAAATCTCTTTTACCCTGGCCGTATCAAGCCCTTCGAGCAATTGGTAGAGTGTGCACAGTCTCTCTATCGCAGGTTTAGATATTCGGAGATCAATCATCGTTATTACCCCTTACCTGTGAAAAATTTCACAGGTAAGTCTATGAGAAAAAGTTTTTACTGTCAAGCTTTTGTTGCCACAGACAGCCGTTCTCAATTTGGCACGCCGAAAAAAATGGCTCTTAAATATCTTTGATTTTTTGCTTCTGCTCCAGTTAACAATACAAATTTGGGCACATTAAACCAAGGAGAAAAGGCGGAAAGCACGTACCGAACGGCATCGGGTTCCACCGCTAGAGTGAGGTACGTGAATTTCCGCCTTATTTGTTATTGCATGGCGTGCCAAATTGAGAATTGCTGAATCGACCCGAAAGTTCTTGCAGAGTTGCAGGAGTTCATTGTACTATGCCTTAAGGATTGCATGACTATTTCGCATATCCTGCGAAAATATAGATTCTTATCTTATTTTTGGGGCAATATTTTGCAGATCGGGAGTATTGCCGCTAATAGACGGGCATAGGTGCAGGTTATTACCAGTCAGGCGGTCCACCCCCCGTGGTTGCTCATGAGTAACATCCATGTCGGTTAATGAATCTCCCACAAACGAGAATAAGCCTCTCAATGGCTGGAAGCTTTGGGCAAGAGGGTTCCTTCGAATCTTGGTTATTGTTGGAATCATGGCTGGAATTCTCTTCGCGGCATCCGGGCGCATTGACTGGCTGGCTGCATGGTTGCTCACTTTCCTCTATGTCATCTTTCTGTTAATCGTAATTATATGGGGGTACAGGAATGCCCCCGATCTGTTGCGGGAGCGGGGAAGGATGGCCTCCAACGTCAAGTTGTGGGACAAGATTATCAACGCCGTCTATGCAATTCTGCTCATCGTCTTATTGATAATTGCTGGACTAGATGCGGGGCGGTATGGGTGGTCCGAAATGTCCCTTGCATTGCAGGTGCTCGGAGCTTTAGGCCTTATCCTATCGGGTTGGGTAATCTGGTGGACAATGGCAGAGAATGCTTACTTGTCCCGGTGGGCAAGAATCCAGGAAGATCGGGGGCAGCGGGTTGTGACTGGTGGTCCATATCGGTACATCCGACATCCGATGTATGCGGCCATCATCCTGCTGGTGATCTGTATAGCAATCGAGCTTGGATCCTGGTGGGCTTTGATACCGGGTGGACTGATTGGCGGGCTATTTGTGCTTCGAACTGCATTAGAGGATCGGATGTTGCATGAGGAATTAGCTGGGTATCGAGAGTATGCAGCTCAAGTTCGGTATCGGTTGGTTCCAGGGATTTGGTGAGATTCAACGAAGAAATTGATCTTACGCCGCTCAACACCGCATGCAACCGAAGCCGCTCCGCGTCGCGGCGCAGCTTCTATTGGAACAGAGGGTCGAAACGATGGAAAGTCTAGAAGATATTCTCATTTGCCCAAAGACGGGAAAGAGAATCTCCTTTGATTTTGAAAACTCTGAAGTCAAGGTCAAGGAAACGGATATTTCTTATCCAATCAGGGACGGCATCATTGGTTTTTTACCCACCATTGAAGATAGAATTTCAAAAGCATACAATTCCAGAGCCTCCTCCTACAACCATTACATTACCTCTTCAAATATGTATTGGAAGTTACTCAACCTGATTTTCTGGGGACTCGCAAGACATCGTGGATATACACGCGAAGTACTAGCATGCATACCAGATGACTTCGAGGGCGTATTATTGGACGTGCCTGTCGGAACCGGAATACTGACGCTTGAGAAATACATGAAATTGAAGAAAGCGAGAATAATCGCTCTTGACTATTCGTTCAATATGCTGCTAAGGGCGAAACAACTGTATGCAGAGAACGGCATAATGAATGTAACTCTAGTCAGAGGAGATGTTGGAAACTTACCTATCGACGATGCAAAGGTTGATTTATGTTTGTCAATGAATGGGTTTCACGCCTTTGCTGAGAAGGACCTTGCACTTAGAGAGATCTGGAGGGTCTTGAGACACAGTGGGAGATTCACGGGCTGTTTCTACATCAGCGGCAAACGGAAACTCACAGATTTTCTCGTACGGAACACCTTGTCAAAACGAGGTGCTTTCGCAGCGCCCTTTTATGATGAGGCAGAGGCTCTTTCCAGGTTTGACGAATACTTTAATATTCAGTCTACAGCTAACCTGAAATCATTCTTCTATTTTGACATGGAAAAGAAATGAGGGGCAATGAGAATCAGTTGGAACTGCGCCCAACAATGGCTTGCACCCGACTGGCGCTACGGCAGGGATGGCTGTTTATGGTTTCAATGGGGTTGCATTTGCAGTTCTGATTATCCTTGAAGTCTGTCTGGTATTATTCGCCACACTAACTGTAGTTATTGAGGAAGATGTTCTTATGGTATGATTCGGTTTGGGAATCATTGGAATTTGGATATTTGATCAAAATTTATTATCTTACCTGTAGAGATTGAATAACTTGGAATGAAGGATTCCATTATGGTGCTCAACAATTTAAATTCAGTCAAGCATCTAACCCTTGAGAAAAGGGTCTATAGGGAGATTTTACGCGGCATTATTTCAGGGAAACTTACTCCCGGTACCTCAGTCACTATTACTGAACTCGCCGAACAACTAGGCGTCAGTCTTATGCCTGTCAGGCAGGCCTTGAAAACCCTGGAGGCAAAGAACCTCATTCACATACAAAAGAACAGAAGGCTCATAATCAGGAAATTATCTATTGATGATCTGAATGAGCTTTTCGAGATACGCATGAAATTAGAGCATGACGCCGCCTTGAATGCCGCCAGGAATTGCACGGAACAGACAGTGGAGCGGCTTAAAACTTTGTTAGCTGAGATGAAAGACTGCAACGATACAGAGCTATATCTTGAAAAAAATCGTGAATTTCATCACACCATATACCAAAGCGCCGGTAAACCAATTTTATTTGAAATCATCGAAGACCTTTGGCATAGGGTCAGCCCCTATATGTATCTGTATTTAAAAAGAGATGTAAATAACCATGATCTTTACCATGAAGGCATACTCAAGGGCATGCGGAACAGAAATCCCCAGGAAGTATGCAAATGGCTGAAAATTGACCTCAAAAAAGCCGCCCAGGAGCTTGCCGATCAATTGACGGCCCAGCCAGAAAAATAATCGGGATTGGCAAAGGTTCGGATTTTTCGACCGCCGCCAAATCCTTTAACAGGTGGCATTCTCATAAAATGGGATGGTGTTCTTGATTATCATCTTGACTGCCTGCTTCGTAAGTAGCTAATATGCTATTCTGTTAATGTTATTCGCATTTTGCGAGCTGCAAGCCGCCTTGGGATGTCTCTATGCCATCAATTGAAAAGATACACAAAATTCTTGAACTCCTTAAAATAAATTACCGTACCGGAATGACAAACAAGGAAATCAGCGATCAGTTGAAAATACCACCATCGACTTGTTACCGTATCCTGGCATCTTTGCGGAAGTATGATTATGTGTATCAGCGTCGGCCGGATATGCATTATTTTCTGGGCTTTGCACACCTCCGCTATGCCGAATCCGTGCTCGAGAGTATCGATATAGCTGAAATCTGCCTGCCTTATTTGGAGGAATTGCATAACGAAACCGAGGAAACCACCTTTTTTGCACTGTGGAGCGGAAAGCACTGCGTTGCCATGGAAATTTGCGGGCACATTAATACCCGGGTTGCCGTGGGCCGGGGAGAGATCATGCCGTTGTACTGCTCCGCAGCCGGTAAAGCGGTGTTGGCCTTTTTACCGAACACCGAAAGGCAAAATCTCCTAAAATCCCTGGAACTGTACCCACACACATCAAAAACAATTACGGATCTTGAGAAGCTGGAAAAAGAGCTTGAAGAGATACGCAGAACAGGGGTTTCATACAATGAGCAAGAGTTTCACAACGGCATCAATGCCCTGGCTACACCGATTTTCGGCCGACAAAATCGAGTTCTCGGCTCAATCGTTGCAGTCGGTATCTCCGTGGACCTGGACAGGGAGCAGATGGAGGAATACGCCGAACTCTTTCTCGAAGCCAGCGCCAGCATTTCCTTCAGGATGGGTGGGGAATTTCCAAAAAATATCCTTGATTCACATCGAACTGCTTTATAAGATCTTTAACTCTTCTACCTGACAACCACCTATTTGAGACTGGGATAATGGCCCAGGAGCTCACCAACTTTCTTGACTGCATCGGCTGCGTCAAAACCAACAGCATCGGCGCCAATTTCATCTGCGAACTCCTGGGTAACAGGGCATCCACCAACGATCACTTTTACTTTATTTCTTAAGCCTTCGGTTTTCAGCTCCTCGATTACTTCTCCCATGACTTGAAGAGGCAGGGTAAGAAGAGTGGACATACCCAGACAGTCAGCATCATTTTTCTTTACGGATTTAATAAAAGCCTCGACGGCTATATCGATACCGATGTCCGTTACATCATAACCATTAGCCTGAAGAACCGAGGCAACCACCGATTTGCCGATGTCGTGGATATCTCCTTTCACCGTTCCGATGACCATTTTCCCTAAAGCCTTTCTTTTACCCCCTGTCGACTTTATCTGTTCATCGAGGATTGCAGCCCCTCTTTTCATTACATCGGCTGCCATGATAAGTTCAGGCAGAAAGACAATCCCCGAACCGAAATCATCACCAACTTTACTGATTCCTTTGCCCAGCCCTTTTTCGATGGCCTCCAGTGGATTTACACCTTTTTCCAGCCCTTCTTTGATCAGACGTTCACATTCTTCCACTTCACCATCGATTACCGTTTGTGCGAGTTTATCAAAATATTTTTGATCCATTATTTTCTCCTTAATGAGTTTAATTCTATACCTATCTTTTCGGGGGTTTGTCTCCTGCCCCTACATCACGTTTCTTGACAAAATCAAGAAAGTCATTAATTTCCTTCTGCTTTTCAGGAGATACGGGGGATTGATGTGTATCAAGAATCTTCAGGGCTTTTTGTTTGGCCTTTTCTAAAAGATCCGTATGACTCCGCTCCCAGCTTTCAAAAAAATCCCGGTTACTCAATTCAGGAATGAAAAACTCTTTTCTGTACCACGTCCGGGTGTGCTTTTCTTTAAGGTAACTTCCAGGAAGCGGTCCGACTTTGAGAATCTCGTCCGCCGCCAATCTCTCCTCATCTACCTGTATTCCTTTTAGGTATTGTCCAATGAAGGCGGCAACTTCATTGTCGATGCACATATGCGCCCAATCAACAAAATTGAACCCGGCCATACCCCCAATATCCCATATTAAGCTGATACCACTTAATGCGTAGGTATAATTTTTCAAAGCGCTTTCATAGGCAGCTTGCTCGTCAGTATCGCAGGAATCATTGATCGTGAAGCCTACACATGGCACGCCGTAATACTTAGCCATCGCAGCAATTCCAGCACCTACTATACCGTATTCCGGGTTTCCAAATTGCCAAAGTCCGGTTCGCATGTCCATAGCCGGGTTAAAACTGCAGAAACAGAGCGGATGGCCGGGTTTGTAACTTTGGACCTGTACAACCAGCGCCACGGTTTCAGCGATTGCCTGAACAAGCATACCCGCCAGCGTAGCAGGTCCGGTCGCACCGCCCATCAGGGCACTGTAGACGGTTACGGGAAGTCCGGCATCACAAAAACCGATAACCCAGCTTGTATAGTTTATATCGATAACCCTGGGCGGATTGGCAATCACGTGCCCAAGAACGTGCGGTTTCTTTTTCAGCGCCGCTTCCCCGCCGGCAGCAATCTGCCAGATTTTAATTAAATCCGGAATCTCATATTCAGCTCCGGTATTGTAAACCCAAGTCATACTTTTTTCAGTGTTTTTCATCATCTCTCCCACCAGCATCTGGGAGTTGCAAATCTTCGGCTCATCGTAAAGCCACATCACTGCCTTATACAGGCCGTGCACATTGTCCAGAGCATCTGCCATTAGCGTGCCGTCCACCGCATCCCTGCGTTTTGCCTGCCGCCGTTCCCCGGTCCTGATATCCCGCAGATATCGCCCCGTCACAGTCGCAAAATGCACTTCACCATTGCCAATGGAAATATTGTTCTCTTCCGTTTTATCCCGGCCGTAAATAGTAAATTCACCTGGACAGGTCTTAAAGGCATCCATGATTACTTTTTCCGGTATCTTTATCAATTCTCCGTTTTTCTCCACTTTGCAGCCTGCCTTAGCGAACATCTTAGCCGCTCGGGGATCATCGCAACGCATACCCCCCTCCTCCAACACCCGAATCGCAGCCTGGTGGATTTGTTCACATTCGGCCTCCGTTATTGGGCTTAATGACCCAACCAGTTTACCCGTAAACCCTTTCATACCCTTCCTCCTCATTAATAAAAATCTTTTCTCGCCCTGCCGTGACAAGCATTTCTGTCATATGCGAATTCAGGCACTCTATAATAAAGCGTAATTCAGGCCCAGATCTTTTAATTCTCCCTGTACTTCATCATAAATAATCTGGTATTCAGGCCGCGGCTTGACCTTCTCAAGATCATAAATTTCACCAAACTTTTTCCCTAAAGGCGCCTTGAGAATATCTTTTTCATAGCGGGCAATAAGCTTTTTCACCACTTCGTTGGCATCTTTTCGGGTCATACCCATCCTGGCTGCAATGTGCCCAACTTCCGATCCCGTCTGTATCTCCAGGGTGGAGACCCGTTCCGGGTATTTATCTCTGGCTATCCCGGCGGATACAAGATTCCCACCCGATACGGTGGCCGTTATTGCATGAGCGGCTAATTCATAAAAGAGCATTTTTGTGGCCGGTCCTGCCGCAGCCATCGCGACGGATTCATTTAAAAGATGGGTGTTCCTGGCAATCGCCTGGCTATATACACTGACCAACCAGAGCATCGGCGAACTTGTATTACATACCTGATTGATATCAATGGGAAAAGGAATGTGATAATCGGCATTGAATGCAAAAAGTCCAAGAAAAAAATGAGCAATCTGGGTGAGCATCGTTCCTTCCGGGCCGCCTGCATAACCACCCATGAGTGGTCCATATAACCCCGCAATACCCGCACCGCTCTCCATCTGCCAGGGTACCTTGTTCATTCGTGCAAAATCGACTTTTAATTCAGCAATCGCTCCGTTCTGGGTTACATCATTTTTTAAAGCTCCAAATTGTTCTCTTGCAGCCGCGATTATTGCAGTCGTGCTTTCCGCACAGGATATCATTGCATAAAGACCCAGTCCGGGTCTTCCCGCCAGCCTTGCCGCTTCGCGCCTCTTAGAAACATCCCAAATCGCAGCAGCGACCTCAATAGGATTGCCGGCCCTGATCGGAATTCCGCGAAAGGTATTATAAAGTGAGACTCCGCAGAATGCATCGGCAAGAGGCACACTGGCTAAAGCCTGGCAAACCTTGACAAACATATCCTGCGGTACAGGCACACCCAGGCCTGAAGCAACGAAGGATGGATCGCGTGGATCTTCTACTTTTCTTGCGATTGTTATTCCCTGATCCTTTCCTTCACCCCATACGTATTTATCAGGGGCAATCCTAAGCCGGTCTTCAATTTCGTTTCGGCTGAATCGTACCACTCTTTGCGTATCCAGACAGTAAAAACCGACCTGCCGAAACAGTTCAAGGCCGGCTTCAAATGCCCGGTCGGCTAATGAATCATCACCTGGAATTATCTGATCAGGATTGAATTTAATATTATACGTTTTAATGATTTCAGAAACATGTTTCCACAGTAAAGCATCGTAGGCGGATTCTTTCATCCGTTCACCGTCGCTGCATCTTTCGACAACATCCCAAAAAGTAATCACCTTTTATTCCCTCCGACGATCCGGTCTAGCTTCATGTTAAAGGGTGATCGATAAACTGTCAAATTTTACATTCTCACCATGTGGAATATTTCCCAAAAACCGCCTTGACAATGCAGTAACATATTTCTATTGTAAAGCGGGAAAGCAAAAGCACAAATGCTCTTGTTCAAAAAAATCCACAGCATTTTTCAACTGTTGAAGCAACACTACCGCACCGGGCTTACCAACAAAGAAATCAGTACTATTTTAAATATTCCACCCTCTACCTGTTACCGTATTCTGGCTTTTCTCAAAAAAAATAATTATGTCTACCAGCGTAAAGCCGACTCACGGTATTTTCTTGGCTTTGCCCATCTACCGTTGGCCGAAGCTGTAGTCGAAGGGACGAATGAAGCGGCGATTTGCCTGCCCTTTCTGGAAGAGATTCATTATGAAACTGAGGAAATTGCCCTTTTCGCCCTCTATACGGGCAATCATTGCGTCGTTATGGAGATTTTAGGGCATATAAATACCCGGGCTAAAATTGGCCGGGGAGAAATTATGCCGATGCACTGCGCGGCATCAGGGAAAGTAGTCCTGGCCTTTCTGCCGGTAAAAGAGCAAAAACGGATTATGAGTGAATTAGATTATAGGGTATATACACCGTATACGAATACTAAACCTGCTGTTTTGAAAAAAGAGCTGGCAAAAATCTATAAAACCGGCGTTTCATATAATCACCAGGAATTAGACAATGAAACGGTCGCCGTGGCAGCACCGATCTTTAATAGTAAAAACCACCCCATTGGTTCTATTGCGTTGGTTGGATCAACGATAGATATGGGCGATTCGCAACTTGAAGAATATGCCAAATTATTAGTGAACGCCAGTATCAATATATCGACCAACCTCAGGGCCGATTACCCACAATGGATTAAAGATTACTGGAAAGAGTAGCAAGCTTTTAAGCTATAAAATAAATAATTCCACATAGTGAGAAAATATAATTTGACAATAATTATAATTGGAATTTATAATGGGGGTTCCCATTGCGGTACACTACGTTTATAGTCGACGAGGCAGCATCTTCGATCTTCGACTGCAATGGACTTAAGATTGTAGTCTTTTAAAAAATCTTGTTTTAAAAACTAAGATTTTTGAGTGGTATTGCATATACAACAAATATGCTGCAAAAGTATAATTGTGTATCCGGGGATGGAGTAACTATGGTTAATAAAATCCATTCGGATGCAACCTCCGGCATCCATATAATAAACCTCATAAAAAAATATGGTGATAGTTTTGCAGTAAATAACATTTCGCTGGAAATTAAAAAAGGCGAGTTCATTACCCTGCTCGGCCCCAGCGGTTCTGGAAAAACAACTACTCTTATGATGATAGCGGGCTTTGTGTTTCCAAGCGGGGGAGATATACTTATCGGTAAAGAATCAATTGTCTCCAAACCGGCCAATAAAAGAAACATTGGAATCGTTTTTCAGCATTATTCTCTCTTTCCTCATATGACC
The DNA here is from genome assembly GCA_040752435.1 of Spirochaetota bacterium. Taxonomy (GTDB): domain Bacteria; phylum Spirochaetota; class Spirochaetia; order SPDA01; family JBFMGN01; genus JBFMGN01. The sequence continues at coordinate 249 of JBFMGN010000065.1, read as the reverse complement.
GTTTTTGAGAATATTGCTTTCCCCTTGAAAATGAGAAAATTTAATTCCCCGACGATTCGCGAAAAAGTCAAAAGCATCCTGGAACTGGTCGAACTCGCCGAACTGGAAACACGTTACCCGAGGCAGTTAAGCGGCGGCCAGCAGCAACGGGTGGCTTTAGCCCGAGCCCTCGTATTCAACCCGCCTATCTTGTTGATGGATGAACCTCTGGGTGCTCTGGATAAAAAACTCAGGGAGACTATGCAGTTG
>JBFMGN010000649.1:0-2728 GCA_040752435.1 Spirochaetota bacterium | reverse complement strand
CATTATCTTTTCCCCCTTATTTCTTAACCGAAAATCGATGTACTACCATAAGCTTAAGCACTTTGAAAAGTCAATAAGTTATGATAAGCTATTCAGAAGCAGCCGAAGGCTGCGATGGAAAGGGTCATGGAGAATGAAAATTGGAAGCGGCAGATTGAGCACAGCCTCAGAAATACAAAAGATTTGCCGGCTGATTTTGTAATAACAGAATCGGAAAAAAACTACTTTGAAAATACCGCCCGTGGAGGTTCCCTCGGTTTTTCCGTTACGCCCTACTATTTTTCGCTGGCTGAAAATAATCCCTCAGACCCGATACGGAGACAGTTCATGCCTTCGATGGATGAGTTCGCGGTTAAAACTTACGAATTGGAGGATCCCCTGGGCGAGAATCGTTTCAGCCCTTGTACACGGCTTATCCATAGATACCAGGACAGGGCGTTACTCCTTGTAACCGATTCATGCGCAGTTTATTGCAGGCACTGTTTCCGGAGAAGCTTCACCCGGCTTAACCGAGGTATCATTTCAATGGAAGAACTCGGCAATGTCATTGCATATCTTAAGCGCCATGACGAGATCATGGAACTATTAATTTCAGGCGGGGATCCACTTATGCTCGACAACCAGGAGCTTGAAATGATCCTCGACCGGATTACCGGCGCTAGAAAAGATTTGGTCCTTCGCGTAGGTACCAGAGCCCCGGTGGTTTTGCCCCAGCGTATAGATAACGGTTTGCTGTCAGTCCTTAAATCATACCTGCCTCTCTGGGTAATAACCCAGTTTAATCACCCCCGGGAAATTACCGCCCAAAGTAGAAAAGCCGTAAGTTCTCTGGTGGATTCAGGCATCCCTGTTCTCAATCAAACCGTACTTCTTAGAGGAGTTAATGATGATGAGGATACCCTGGCGCTGGTATGCCGGGAACTGGTTAAGATCCGGGTAAAACCATACTATCTGTTCCAAGGCGACCTGGCAGAGGGCACAAGCCACTTCAGGGTTCCCCTTAAAAGGGGAATGAAAATAGCCCAGGAGTTACGAAGAAAGGTTTCCGGCCTTGCCCTGCCTGTATACGCGGTGGATCTCCCCGGTGGAGGAGGAAAAGTGCCCCTTACGGAGTCCTATTTCTTGAAACGAGAGAATGGCTCTTGCTACTTCAAGAATGGTGAAGGCGAAGTATACAAGTATCCGGATGAGTAAAACCATAGGTGAAACAACCGACCGTAAAGCCGTTATGTATGCGTGTGGGGCTTAACTTTATTTTTCTAAGGTTTTTACCATTAATTCCTTAAAAGCGGCTCCGGGGCCGAGAGTTCTGAGTGCAATCTCCGCGCCTGAATCCAAATCGAACCAGGTTTTGTATTTAAGTTTTTCTATCCCGTTGACATAGATGCTTATATATTCTGCCGGTGGATCATACAATATATCAAGATTGAGGTAGTCTGAGATGGGATCTTTGACTATAGCGTCAAGAACCTGCCCCATACTGATAGAACTATCCGAACGGTATAATTGCACATGTGTATCCTCTGTCCCATAAAATTTTGAGTCTCTGGTAAGCCAGATAAGGAGAGAATTTCCGAACCCGTAGCCTTTCTTTTTATCTTTTCTTTCGGCAAAAATATGGAGGCCGAATCCGACCCATCCTTGCCCTGTAGTTCGCGCTTTAAAGCCGAAAAGAGTCGGTTTGGCGATCTGGGTAATCGGCAGAATGAGTTTGGCAAAAAACTGTTTTGAATCGAGCTGCCTGGTTTCTCCATCTTTCACCGCCCATGTGCCTATCTGGGCAGCCGCGCCTTCAAAACTGTTCAATAGAATTTTTGAAAATAAATTAGAACCGGGAGTAAGCGGAGGAGCGGGGAGCGATTTCAATTTTTGTTCGAGACCGATGTTTTTATCCTTAAGGGAAGAAACCGTGCTCTCATATTCTTTGGCTTGCCGGGTTAAGGAGGTTACCTTGTTTTCTAGCTGCTGAGTCTGCTGGTTTAAACTCGTTATTGCTGTTTCATTTTCCCTATTTTGTCGAGTGAGGTTCGTCAGGGTCTTTTCATACTGTCTATTTTGATCCTGCAGGGTATTGACCTGCATTGAATATTGTTGATTTTGTGTTTCAAGAGACTGGATTTGCTTGCTATACTTAAACGTCTCCTCCTGCAAGGACTGAATCTGGTTTTCATATTGCTTTTTTTCCACTGTCAGCAAGGTACCCTTTAAACCGGCGATCTTTTCTTCAAAAGAGTCGGGGACAGGTGCCGGGTGAAAAGGCTCTATTGCTGTTAATGAATCGACATTCTCAAATTGGAAACTGCCCGAGTAAGCGTCGCCTTCGATAATAATACCCGATATTTCAACCTTATCGCTGTCAAAAGGTGTTATCTGAACGTAATCAAGATTTAAATTTTCGGGGAAATAGGTATTATCATCTGGATAAACTTCGATGGCTTTCCAAATATTGCCTTCTTTATCGGTTTTTTCCAGCAAAACGGAGGATATCCGATCTTCTAGATAAATTGAGCGTATATATATCCGGTTCGGTCCGGCGATACTGATCTTTGCCTGGCTAAAATCCGCCTTTGAATTGACGCTTGATTGTCCGGACAAAACCAAACCCGGTACTGTGATAGCAAAAAGAAGTAAGATACTGAATTTTCGCATAGAGTATACTTCTCCTTATTCGAAAAATCGGAAAACTTAACCATAAACTTGAATGACTGTGGTATGATTACCAATTAAG
>JBFMGN010000648.1:0-2730 GCA_040752435.1 Spirochaetota bacterium | reverse complement strand
CAAGTGGAATGCTGATACGCGAGAGGCCCTGGAGCGTTGGTCTTCCGAGCTTCTAAAGCGGCTGGAATGAACTGCCACCGGTCATTACTGTATTCATAGACCCAGACCGCAACCCGCTGATAAATCACTATTAACACACTATTTCATGTGATTTCTTTTTGAATTCACATTCTTTTTATGCAATTTTAGCATCCTTTCCATCGTTCCTTGCTCGATTGCGAGAGGACAGTCCACAGGTAGCTCCAGCACATTTTTTATCTTGTCAACCAAAGGCCTTTGGCTAAACTCATAAAGCTGATACTTAAATAGGATGGTGATGCCGCCTCTCTCTAATATTTCTTTAAAATACGGCTTCGGAGTGAATCTCATTATAAATAGTGGTGCTAAACCAAGGTACTTACATATATCCAGCTTTATCGTCATCTCTTCCTTTTCAATGTATCCCAGGGTATTCTTAATTTCACATCCATAAAATATTCCGTCTCGTTCAAGTATGAAATCCAGATTATGTCCCGTCTTATTCCATTTTTTCCCCTGCAACTCATTCACGTTCTGGCCGAGGAGCCTGAATCCATTCATCATTAGGCTATTGCCGAAAAGGAGCTCCGCACGGTGACCACAGCTCCTTGTAACAAGTTCAGTTGAGTATTCCATAACAAGTTTCTTGATTTCCTTGATGGCTCTTTTGGGGTATCTATTTGAAGGGTGTATATACAGATGAAGCGGAGTCTCCTCAGATAGTCTCTCTTTGATTAGCCTTAACTTGTCCGTTCGATGTAGATATCTGAGCGCGTCATCTGTGATCCAATGGAAATACTTCTTCTCCAGCTGAACCTGAAGCTGGCGTGTAAAATAAACTTTCGATTTATCCTTCTCATACAGGTCAGTTATATCTTGCAGAGCCTGTTTAAAATAGGCATCTTGTAGCCTGTATTCGTCTTCATCAAAGGGAGCGAAATCCTCTTCGTAATCAAACATAAGTCAGTTGTATCTATTCCATGAAAATCAAGCTACGTGTACAGCAGCACTTGATTATGACGATTTCTACCTCAGTTGTTTCTCATGACGTTTTGTTTATAGATATCTCCAATTTGCTTTGCGCAGGCATCAGGATTCTTCATGATTATTCTTCCCCAATATATCAGGACAATCCATCCGCGGCTCTGCAGGAAATTTCGCTTCTGCGCGTCCAGTTCGAGCGTTTCTCGATTGCCGTGGATGGCAAAGCCGTCGCAAAAGACGGCGAGTTTGACATCGGGCCAGGCGAAATCCGGGACTGTGACCAGCCGGCCCTGCTCATCCTTGATTTCGTAGTCGCGCTCTCCGGGCGGCAGCCCCTCAATACCTTCGATCGCCCGCCGAAGCGGCTCTTCGATCTCGCCTTTGGGGTAACGCCGCACGGAATCATCCGTGCCCGCTAAGCGCTTTTGCAGCATCTCGTTGATTTTCTCGAATCCAGCTCCAATATGGCTTTCCTGAGGCTGGACCGGTTCCTGCTGGGATAGAACGACCAAGAGGTCCCGGACCGCATCTTTGTCGAAGAACGGATGCCAGCGCTGATTGCCGTAGCGCTTGAGGCAAAGATAACAGGCTTTCCGGCAAGAATGGCCGAAAAGCCTTATCATCGCGGCCTCCGCCACTTCCGGCAGTCTCGCCGACATCTCCTCCAGGTATCCGGCTCCTCCCGGCACCGTTTCATAGAAAACGATTTGGTCGGAGATGGCGTCCGGGGGGCTTTTCCTCACGAAAGCAGAAATTTCCCCCGCCTCGAGCTCGAGCAGATTCTGCGCGCCAGCCTGAAGCGATTCAGCCAGCGTCACGAGCGTTGGGGAAAAATTGGACCGCCCGATCCTGTGGACATCCGCTCTTGAGGGCACGTTCAAAATCAGACAGTCGGTTTCAAACTTATAAGCAAGAACCAACGATGCAACTTCCCCTCCGCAGAAACGCCCGTGGTAAGCCTGCCATTCTTCCACGAGCTTACGCTTTTTTGGGTCGGAGGAATTATACGGCATATGCCGCCCGCATTCCGGGCATAGCCAAAATCGGCTCCCCGTTCCAGTCTTGCTTTCGAGCCGCCCCCAGTTGGTGATGAGAATTTCAGCCAGATGCAGGTGGTCGACGGGCGTGAGCTGATACGGGAATAGGATGCTTTTCTCAGCAGTTTCAGTAAGGAGCGTTTCCCGCCGTTCTTGCATCTCCTTTTGGCGCGATTCCTCATCGGAGCTGATCTTCAGGTTCTCCTCGGCTTCGAAAGCGTCAACGAAGACGATATCGGTTGCTGCCGGCAATGAAGCCTGACACCTGGGGCAGCGATTCCTTCCGGATTCGACCGCTTCGTCACATTGTTCGCAGAAATGGAAGGCCTGAAGCCTTCCGCTCGCCTCGGCATCGGTCCGGCCGGGCCCGGCCGCCGGCGCCCCCGGACCTCCCGGAAAAAGCACCCTGATGGATTTGAGCTTATGGCCATTGGCATAAACATAATTTCCCGGCGCGAATTCCTCGATGGCGATCGCCGAAGCACGGAAAAGCGTGGGCGTGTCGATGACTCCCGGGTCCAGGCTGAAGGTATCCACAGGGAACTGGTAGGCGGGCAGAATACCCTTGGTCGAAAGATAGTTCAGTGTATAAGCCCGCTCCGGGTCCTGGGTGATTTCAAAATAAGCCCGTTTTCTCGCCGCCGCCTTTTTATCGTCCTGACGCGGGGATCCAATCGTCGAATAATCTCTG
>JBFMGN010000647.1:0-2730 GCA_040752435.1 Spirochaetota bacterium | reverse complement strand
TTTCCGCAATCAGTGCTAAAGAAAGGCTTAACCTGGGCATTGTCAATTTTATCACCACAAGCGCCGCGGGTACGCCTGGATCTTTGCTGGGGGGAATATTGCTGGACTGGTTTCTTGCAGCTCATTCCGGGCACCCGGTAACGGCTTTTCGCTGGTATTTCTTCCTGCTTTTGATTTTTTTCTTTTTTATTCTTTTTTTGATTCAGCGGCTTGAAAACCCGGATGCACGTAAAATTGATTGATGCAGCAGCAATTATTTTTATGCCCCAAAGATATACTAAGATCGGTTTTTGAAAGGAGGCTATAAAAATTATGATAAAACTAAGGGAGGTAAAAGAAGTTAAGCTGCTCATTTCGACCTATATGTTTTGGAAGGAAAGGTTGTCGGAAAATGAGTAAACTTAACATTTATTATTTTTCAGGCACTCACTGGGATCGGGAATGGTACCAGTCTTTCCAGGGATTCCGGTACAGGCTGGTCGCGATGATGGATGAACTGATCGAAGTTTTGAATGCTATTCCTGATTTTAAGGTATTCCACCTTGACGGCCAGACCGTGCCGCTTGAGGATTACCTGGAGGTAAGACCGGAGAAAAAAAACGATCTTTCCCGGCTTATCAAGTCAGGTCGCATCATTATCGGTCCGTGGTATATTATGCCGGATGAATTTCTTTTATCAGGGGAAAGCCTGATCCGTAATCTTTTAAAAGGCAAAAGCCTGGCGGAAAAGTGGGGAGTGAAACCGTGGAAATACGGCTATATGTGCGACGTTTTCGGCCATATAGCGCAAATGCCTCAAATATTAAACGGATTTGGCATCCGGTATGCCCTTTTAGGAAGAGGAACCAATGAACATAACTGTCCCGCCCATTTTATCTGGCGTTCTCCAGCCGGCGATGAGTGTATAACTTTTAAACTCAAAGATTCTGAAGGGTACGGTGCCTTCTGCACGGAAGTTATACGAAAACTGGAGGCTGCCGACAATGCAAAAACCCGTAAGCTGATACAGGCATATATCGATTACGAAATTTCACGCAGCGAAATACCGGTTGTGGTTGTAATGGATGCCATGGACCATGAAAAAGTACACAGAGCGACTCCGGAATATCTGAAAATCATCGGGGAACTGTACCCGCAGGCTTCTATATTTCATGCCAATCTGGAAAAAATGGGAAAGGAACTTGAAGCCTGGCGCAGTTTAATGCCGGTAAAAGCGGGAGAACTGAATGAACCGGCCAGAAAGGCCGGCGGGTATCTTTACCTTGTAACCTATACACTCTCCAGCCGGTATCCCCTCAAACAGGCTAACGATCTCTGTCAGAATCTTCTCGAACGATGGGTTGAGCCCTTAATGGCGGTAAATGGTCTGCGCGGCTTCAAGCTCCCGCGCCCTTTTACAGATATCGCCTGCACCTACCTCCTTAAAAACCACGGTCACGATTCAATTTGCGGCTGTTCAATCGACCAGGTTCATAAAGATATGGCCTACCGCTTTGATCAGGCGCGGCTGATTTTTGAAACCCTGGTAAATGATCTTTTATACCGTGAAATATCAGCCGGCAGCGGGAAATGTTCTCCTTTTGTAATTCAGGAAGCCCCGGAAAGGATGAATTACGGTATTCTGCTCTGGAATCCCCTGCCGTATTCCAGGAAAGAAGTGGTAACCATCGAGGTTCACTTTAAGCGTGACTATCCGTACACCTTTCAGGAACCCTTCGGGTATGAGAAGAAAAACAGTTTTATTCTAAAAGACTATGCGGGGCGTGAAATTCCATTCGATCTTGTAACGCTCACGCGAAATAACGTTGTAAGATATAAAGACCAGAATACAGCGCATGTTGATATTTATACCCTGTCATTCGAAGTCGAACTGCCTCCATGCGGGACAACGGAGTACCTGATAGAGCCGGTCCGGGGACCTGTCCGTTATCTTAACACACTTGCACAGGATGTGCGATCCGTGGAAAACGAATATATCAGCCTGCACATTAACGGGGACGGTACGTTAAAGATCAAGGACAAATCAACACAGCGTGTATTCGACCGGCTGTTAAGTTACCTCGATGACGGGGAAATAGGCGACGGCTGGTATCATGTAAATCCGGTTGAAGACAGGAGTGTAGATTCTACCGGTATGCACTGCCGAATCGAACGGATTGAGAACGGGCCTTCAAGGACTGTTTTTCAGGTAACCCGGGTGATGGAAGTTCCGGAAGCTATTGTTGAAAACTGTAACGGAATCCGAAGATCGAAAGAAATTATTCGGCTTACGATTGTTTCGCGAATCGGGCTCTCCAGGGGACACAGGTACGTGGACGTGGAAACAAAAGTTTTTAATACTGCCAAAGACCATCGTCTGCGGCTGAAACTTCCCACAGGTATAAACACAAAAACGTACTTTGCAAGCCAGCCGTTTGCATTTGTCGAAAGAAAAACCGGAATTGATCTAGCCACGGACCGGTGGAAGGAATGCAGCGTGCCGGAAAAGCAGATGAGCGGCATTGTCGGTAAAAGAGCGGAGGACGGTACAGGTTTTGCATTCGTGTCGTGTTACGGCCTGCATGAATGTGCGGTGACGGATGACAATGAAGGGACTGTTTTTATAACTCTCTTAAGAGCCTTCGGTAAGACCGTCATGACTAACGGCGAAGAAGGCGGGCAGGTACAGGAAGAACTGGATTATTCCTACTGTCTTGTACCGCTTAATCCTAATGTATCGGATACTGATTT
>JBFMGN010000646.1:0-2731 GCA_040752435.1 Spirochaetota bacterium | reverse complement strand
CGGTCGGTCAACCTGGATGCAGTGCGGTTAATCAATCGCCTGCGCAGCCCCAGCCAATTGGTTATTTTCCCCACAACTAACAGCGGCTACGGCACAAAATCAGGCGATTTCTTCTGCACCGAGGATACACCCCTGGAACCCATCTCTCTTTACGGTCAACTCAAAGTCCAAGCCGAGGCGGAGTTACTGGAGACACCTAACGTCATCAGTCTGCGTTTGGCTACGGTGTTTGGCATGTCTCCCCGCATGCGTCTAGACCTGCTGGTTAACCATTTCGTCCATGCAGCGGTCACAGATGGCTATATCGTCATCTTTGAGAAGGATTTTAAAAGAAACTATGTGCACATCCGCGATGTAGCCAGTTGTTTTAGGCACTGTATAGAGCACGCGGAACGAATGGTGGGACGGCCGTATAATGTGGGTCTAAGTACCGCTAACCTATCCAAGGAGGAACTGGCGCTGAAGGTCAAGGAGTACGTGCCAAACCTCTACATCCACTTCTCGGAAGTGAGAAACGACCCTGACAAGCGAAACTATATCGTCTCCAACGATAGATTGCGGGAAGCGGGCTTTGAAGCGCGGCGTTCCCTGGATGAGGGGATCAAAGAGCTGCTGAAGGGATATCGTATGATAGGACGTGCTCCCCTCAAGAACGTTTAACGTTTGATGGCCAACCGGGGTACATTACAAAAGATATGGAACACTCAGGTCTGGAGGAACTTACAGCACTGCAAGGCCTGGCAGGTGTAACAGCGGCTATCCTTGCCGGCGGACTGGGAACTCGCCTACGTTCTGTCGTGGCGGACAGACCGAAGGTGCTGGCCGAGGTTCGAGGAAGACCATTCCTTGCCTTCCTATTGGATCAGTTGGCTGATGCGGGTGTCAGATATGTCGTGTTGTGCACGGGTTACCTGGGTGAGCAGGTGCAGATTGACTTCGGTGAATCATACGGCAGTCTGCGCCTTGTCTATTCACAAGAATCGATGCCCCTGGGCACAGCTGGAGCTCTGCAATTGGCACTTCCCTTATTCAAATCTAATACTGTTCTTGTCATGAATGGCGATTCTTTTTGCGATGAGGATTTAAAAGAATTTTTGGCGTGGCACTTTGCGAAGAAAGCAGAGGCTACATTACTCTTAACAAAGTTATTGAATACAGCGGAGTATGGCAGAGTGAATTTGAATACTAATGGACTTGTGCTTAGATTCGACGAAAAAAGCGGAAATAGGGAACCCGGTTGGATTAGTGCTGGAATATACTTGATCAACCATCAATTACTTCTAACAATTTCGGATAGCGGCTTTGTATCTCTGGAACGAGATATTTTCCCCACTTGGATAGGCCAGGGACTCTATGGCTACAAAAGTCAAGCTCGATTTCTGGACATCGGTACACCTGAAACCTATGCAGTTGCAGAGAATTTTTTCACGGAGGAGAAACTATGATTATTAGCAGAACTCCATACCGTATTTCTTTTTTTGGTGGGGGAACAGACTATCCGGCCTGGTATCGTGAGCATGGTGGTGCCGTGCTGGCTACTACCATTGACAAATACTGCTATCTTACGTGTCGCTATCTCCCTCCATTCTTCGGGCACAGGTTTCGTGTGGTGTGGTCCAAGATTGAAAACTGCTGGACGATTAACGAGATTTTGCATCCGGCGATGCGCGGTATTTTGCGCTACTTGAACTGGGATCGCGGCCTAGAGATTCATCATGTCGGGGATCTGCCGGCTAGGAGTGGAATAGGCTCCAGTTCCTCTTTTACGATAGGGCTTCTGCACGCTTTGCACGCCCTGAAAGGTCGGATATTAAATAAGCAACAACTTGCTATGGAGGGCATCTATATAGAGCAAGAAGTCTTAAAAGAAATAATTGGGTCACAGGATCAGGTGTCGGCCGCCTACGGTGGTTTCAACAATATCACCTTTCTTCCTACGGGAGAAATCTATGTCAGACCGATGACCCTTACAAAGGAGCGCATCCAGGAATTGAATGCCCACTTGATGTTGTTCTATACAGGTATCATACGCACGGCCTCGGATGTCGCAAACAGTTATGTTCAAGATATTCAGAGCAAAGCGCGTCAGTTACATCTGATGAACGACATGGTGAAAGAGTCCATTTCTATTTTGAATGGCGGCGAGGACATTATCCACTTTGGAGAACTACTTCATGAAGCCTGGATAGCGAAAAGGAGTTTGAGTGCGAAGATATCCAACTTGTATGTGGACGAGCTTTACAATCAGGCCATATCCGCAGGGGCCCTTGGGGGCAAACTGACCGGAGCTGGCGGCGGCGGATTCATGTTGCTCTTTGTGCCTCCTTCCAGACAAAGGGAGATTAGAGAGAAGTTCAACAGACTGATCTATGTGCCATTTAAATTTGAGTCCTCCGGGAGCCAAATCATCTTTTTCGATCCGGAACCGGACTACTCTGTCGAGGAAGAAACCTGTGTGAATCAGCCGATCCAGCCCTTCCGAGAGCTCGACATTAGCTCTAAATAAGGGAGGGAGACTTGGAAAAATACGGAAAAACCGTTGACATCTCTATACTCGAGAAGAAGGCCCGTCAACTGCGAGCGACATGTGTACAGATCGCTCACGATGGGAAGGAGGGGCATGTAAAGGGTGCCTTGAGCGCAATAGATATTCTCGTTGCTCTCTACTATTACTGGCTTAACGTCTCTCCTGATGAACCCAACGGAAAGGATAGGGATCGCCTGGTTTTCA
>JBFMGN010000645.1:0-2741 GCA_040752435.1 Spirochaetota bacterium | reverse complement strand
TCCTGCTGAAAAGGCAGGTTTGATTAAATATTGCGATTTGAAAAGTGAAAAAGAACGCTGGCTTTACCTCATCAAAGAGGCAATTCTTTTTGTTTATCTCATACCTGCCTTATTTTGGGACAGAGCCAGTTCTGAAGGATCTCCATCATTTTTTAATAATTTCCATACAAGAGTTAATTGTGTTGTGGAAAGTTACTGAAAAAGACCAGTTAGTAAAAATGCTGTCAGTTAGTAGCAATGAGAAGCAAAACTCATTAGCCAAAGAGGCTGATTCGGTAAGGAAGCGATTTGTCGGCGACAAAATATATTTCAGGGGAATAATCGAGTTCTCCAATATATGCGAAAAGGACTGCCTGTACTGCGGGATAAGAAAGAGCAATTCCAACGTAACCCGGTTCATGATGACCGAACAGGACATAATGAAATGCGCCAGATGGGCATTTGCAAACGGCTATGGCTCGATTGTCCTGCAGTCTGGCGAATCAACCAGCCCCGCGTTCTTAGATTTTCTGATAAAAGTCGTGCAGGATATAAAAAAGGAAACCGGGCGGACTGACCCACGGGGAAACGGACTGGGAATAACGCTCTGCGTAGGCGAGCAGAAGAAAAAGACCTACGAAGAATTCTTCCAGGCAGGAGCGCACAGATACTTGCTAAGGATTGAAACTTCTAACCCCGAGCTCTACAAGCAGCTTCACCCCCCAGAGTGTTCGTTCGGCAACAGGGTGCGCTGTCTGGAGCACCTCAGAGAGATTGGCTATCAGGTTGGCACAGGCGTTATGATTGGCTTGCCAGGCCAGACTATCGAGGACCTTGTAGATGACATATTTTTTTACAAAGATATCGATGCAGATATGATCGGCATGGGCCCCTATATACCGCACGCAGAAACACCCCTTAGCGTGTACGCCGGAAAGTGGAACGCGAGAAGAGATGAACTCCTGAGGCTTTCTTTGCGAATGGTAGCAGCTACGCGATTGCTGCTCAAGGACGTTAATATCGCAGCAACAACAGCAATGCAGGTTCTCCATCCTCGAGGCAGGGAAATTGCTTTTGAATACGGGGCAAATATTATAATGCCTATTCTCACACCTACGCGGTTCAGGAAGGACTATTCTCTTTATGATGGAAAACCGTGCATAGATGAGAACGCCAAGCAATGCAAAGAATGTATTGCCGAAAGAATCAGAAGCATTGGAAGGAATGTGGGCTGGAACGATTTCGGCGATTCCCCGCATTTCCACACGAGAGTGGGCAAATGAACTCAGTAAACTCCGGACGTTCTTTGATCCTTGCCGACAGGACAAACATCGGGATATTCGGCAGGACCAATGCAGGCAAGTCAACTCTCATGAACCTCATAACCGGCCAAGGGACATCGATAGTTGATCCTAAACCAGGTACAACTGCAGACGTAGTCCAAACTATTATGGAGGTTCATGGCTTAGGACCTCTGAAGCTCTTCGACACTGCGGGCATGGATGAGCGCTCTGAATTGGGCATGAAAAAGAAATTCAAGACACTGCAGACGCTGAAGGAGTGCGATTTGGTCCTGCTGGTGGTCGATCCGTCAGAATCCTCGAAGTTAAAGGATTTTTCAGTAGACAACGAGGTTGTCTCTCTTTGCAGGCAGTATGAAAAACAGCTTTTTATCATTTACAATGTTTTCAACCCCAATTTTAATCAACTTGGAAAGCCCTCTCCGGAACAGCTTGCTGAGGAATGCCAGAAAAATATTTTCAATTCTCAGAATACAACAAGGATAGTGCTGGATCTGCATGCAAAGGAAGCTGGCAGGCAGTTAATAGATTTCATAAAGACCAACTATTTGAAAAAAGATCGTAAGCTTGAGCTGCTGCCGTTCATCCGGCCTTACTCATTTGTAGCAATGAACATACCTGTTGATGAGGAAACTCCGCAGGGTAGGCTGCTCAGGCCACAGAACGTGGTGCTGGATTATCTGCTTAGGAGGATGGTTCCGTTCGCAGGTTATAGAATGGACCTTGTGAAGGCCAGAAGTCGGATAGCTGAAGTGCGCGAGGAGGAACGGCAGAATTATTTGAATTTCCTTAGTGAGCTGAACGGGGAGTCCAATGGTTTACAGTTGGTGATCACTGATTCGCAAGCCATTGATGTTGTGGACCCATGGACGCCAAAGGAGATACCATTGACCACGTTCTCCGTAACGATGATTCATTATCAGAGCAATGGCAACCTGAAACGATTCGTGGATGGACTAAAAGTCATCAGCGCTCTGCAGGAAGGGGATAGAATCGCAATAGCAGAAGCCTGCAATCACAACCGGACATGCGAAGACATAGGGACGGTGCAAATTCCGCGGAGGTTGAAGAACAAGCTGGGAATAAATCTTGATATCGAGTTTATCTTTGGAAGGGAATTTCCCCCAGAGGACAAGCTAAAAGAATACAAACTGTTGGTACACTGCGGCGGCTGCATGATAGATTCACAAAAAGTAAATGCAAGAATGGATGATCTTCTCAACCTGACTATCCCAATAACAAATTACGGGCTACTGCTCTCTTACCTAAGCGGAGAGGACACGCTGAAAAGAGTTCTAAAACCCTGGGGATTATGACAAAGCTTCTGAGGTGTGAAATGGCAGGATTCATAGATGAGGAAAAAATAAACAACGCCCTCGCAGAGCACAGCAGTCCCTCAAAAGAGGAATGCGAGGAGATAATCGAGAAGGCAAAAGAATTTAAAGGCCTGAATATTGACGA
>JBFMGN010000644.1:0-2750 GCA_040752435.1 Spirochaetota bacterium | reverse complement strand
CAAAGTTATTTGAGGCCGGAGCGAACTACTGCTTAAAGAAACCCTTCTCCTTACACACTTTAAAAAAGATCCTGGACAAAGCATTGTCTGACTAGCGGATATCTTTTCTTACCCGACTTAAGCCTTCGGCTTTGTCGGACTGTATTCACGTGTGTCGCAATATGCTATTCCTTTAAAAACCTTCGCAGGATGCGAAGATATAATACAGTCCGACAGGGGCTTTAGCCACTGTCGGGCGACACCATTTTAATGGTATAGCATATTCTAACATGCAATGGTAACATCATTCACACAATAACAATTGTAGAATACGTCGGAGTAAAATAGATGGCAGACAACTGGAAAACGGTACAACCATCAGAAATTCAGGACAATGTTTTTAAGCTGATAGGAACCGACTGGATGCTGATTACAGCGGGCGGCCTCGACTTATGGAACACCATGACCGCCAGTTGGGGCGGTTTAGGTGTGCTCTGGAATAAAAATGTCAGTTATTGTTTTATACGACCCACCCGTTATACATATAGTTTCGTAAATGAGAATCAATACTATTCACTCTCATTCTTTACTGAAAAATACAGAAGTGTATTAACCTATTGCGGAAAATATTCCGGAAGGGATGTTAACAAAGCCGAAAAAACCGGCCTTGTTCCTGTTGATCTAGGCGAGACGGTGGCTTTCCAACAAGCCCGGCTGGTATTGGTTTGCAAAAAACTCTACTGGCAGGATATTATGCCGGCTCATTTTATAGATCCGGCAATCGACAACAATTACCCGGCCAAGGACTACCATAGAATGTTTGTCGGAGAGATTGTTAAAGGATTCTGCATCTGAAACCATCTAACGACATAAATACGCTGATAACACAGTCTATCAGTGATAATGACAGGGTTTTTGTCTTTCCTTCAGAAATTACGGCTCATTTCCGGAGAAAAACCGCATTGACTTTCAGCGGCAAAAAAGCGGTGTTAAGCAACAGATTTATTTCGTGGGATAAATTCAAAGAACAGGTCTTCTCAATAAATCGTGATGTTCGGCCTGTAAATACCCACTTAAGGTATCTTTTTGTTGCGTCCTTTTTGCAAAAAAACAAACCGGAAAATCCTGTTCTAAAAAAGATAGTCCATCCCGATTATGCGGGCAACTCCCTATCATTTCTGCGGTATATTGTCGCCCTCCTTCCATCACTAAAAAAATTCCGCGAGCTTTATAAAAAGCGCACGGCAAAAAAAACTCAGAAAAAAACTGATTGCGTGGAAGAGTCGCTGCTTTCTGACCTTGAATTGCTCTGGGATTCATACAGCGCTTTCTTAACCGCCAACTCACTCTTCGAGCCCAGCTATGAAAAACCGGACCTCGACTTAAAAAAAAGTTATCTGCTTTTTTTCCCCGGCATAATCGAAGACTTCAACGACTTCCGCCGGGACCTGATAAAAAATCCTTCAATCCGCATTGTACCGGAGGCTGAAAACGGCGAAGCGTCCATTACGGTTTTCGATACATCCCTCAATGAATGCCGCTGGATAATGGCAGAAATAACGACTCACTTAAAAAAAGGTCTCGGAGCGGATGAGCTCGTAATTACCGTACCGGACGGGGAAATTCTTGAATTGCTCGCCTCTCAGGCCAGCCTGTACGATATTCCCCTGGACATACGGCGGGGAAAATCTCTGGCCGATTATCCGCAGGGCAAACTTTTTTCTTTAGTTCAGGAATGCGAAACATCCGGCCACAGTCTCGAGGCATTAAAGCGTCTTCTTCTTAACCGGGCATTTCCGTGGCGGGAAGAAGAAAAGGCAAAAAAACTTATCGATTTCGGAGTACAGTATCACTGTTCCAGAAATTATAACGTTGCAGGTGAATATAAAAACCTGTGGCTGTACAATCTGAAGCGCCTTCAACAGCTTGACCTGGCCTCGTACTATAAAAAGCTGAGCGGTGCTATAAAAAGTCTCTGGGAAGCGGATAACTTTACCACTTTAAAACAGAAAATCGGTATGTTTTCCTCACTTTTTTTTAACGCTTCCGGCTGGGATGAGCCAGGACTCAAAATATTCCAGTCCTGTTTGAAGCTGCTCGATGAACTTGAGGCGGCCTCCCTTTCGATAAGCGGTATGGATTCCATCCATCCCCTTAACCTGTTTATTTCCGCCCTCTCAGAAAAAATTTATGTAGTAAAACCGGGTGGACCGGGTATCGGGGTTTACCCGTACAGAGTATCGGCGGGCATTGATGTACCCTGCCATTTTATTATGGGCGCCTCACATACGTCTCTCCAGGTTCATATTCCGAGTTTCGGTTTTTTACGTGAAGATCAGAAAGAAGCGCTGGATGTTCCCGATTCTGATTTGACCGACGCTTTTATCAAGACGTATGCTGGATCGGGAAAATCGGTGCTCTTTTCTTGCAGCCTGGAAACTCCGTCAGGGGCTGCATTGCTGCCGGGTTATTTTATCTCCAGGCGGAAAATCAATCCATTTTCAAACTATACCGCTTTATGGGCCAACGACAGCTATAAACAGGAAATAGATCTTTGGGGAGGTACAAGGGAACGGATTCAGGACAGGTTTTACGCAGTTCAGAAAACAGGCATGGAGTATTTCAGTAATACCGCTTTAACGGTAAAAAAAATGGATTTTTCCAGGCGGCCGGTGCAGGACAAAGAACTCAACCGCCGCCTGCAATATTATCAGCAGGATGATGAAGGTTGTCTAATTATCTCGCCTACATCTCTCGAAGCGTACATCGCC
>JBFMGN010000643.1:0-2750 GCA_040752435.1 Spirochaetota bacterium | reverse complement strand
AAGAGGATATTATTAAAATTGAAAATTTAATATTCGCGGTGTAAGAAATATTTTTGATTATGGGTGGTTTTAATACCACCCATAATATTTATCAACACTCATCGAAGAGGCTTTTATTTCCGGGTGGTATGGATGCATAAAGACGAAGGGGTAAGGCAACAAATAACAGGTAAAAAACGAAAGCTTTCTTCCGTTGAATTGGAAAATAAACGCCTGCCGTTCATCTGCCTTTCACCGGCTGTTATTCTTATGGCATTTGTCATAGCCTTTCCGATGATTTTTTCACTCTATCTTAGTTTTACCAATTATACATTGATAAGCCAGACGTCAATCAAGTTTATCGGCTTTAAAAATTATGTAACTCTCTTTAAAGACCCGATCTTTCTGGCTGCTTTAGGGCGGACAGTTCTTTATATTACAATCACTGTCAATGTAGAGTTGCTACTCGGTCTTGGTATTGCCAATGCCATGTCGAAAGTGATAAGAGGACAGGGCATTCTACGGACAATCCTTATGATGCCCATGATGTTCGCACCCATCCTGGTCGGGTTTCAATTTAAATGGATATTCAACGATCAGGTTGGATTTGTCAATAATATTCTTTTCGAGCTTGCTGGAAAGCCGGTTATAATTCCCTGGCTCATACACAAACCCCTCGGTTATATGACCATTATTATTGCAGAGATATGGATGAGCACCCCCTTTATGGTAATTATCTTTTTGGCCGGTATATTGTCCATCAATCCGGATATTATGGATGCTGCGGAAGTGGACGGTTGTTCCGAATGGCAGAAGTTTATCCGCGTTACCGTTCCCTCTGTTTCACCCTTTATTTATATCGCCCTGGCAGTCCGCTCTCTGGATGTGGCGAAAGCCTATGACCTTGTGAGTATTATGACAGGCGGGGGTCCGGCCCATCGGACGGAGCTGATCTGGACATACGTTTACCGGCTTGCATTTACCAGCCAGAATTTTGCTTTAGGCAGTTCCATGTCTTATATTACGGTTTTGATAGCCGTCGCATTTACGTTTTATCTGTTCAAACAATTAATTAAAGCGAGAAATGTGAGGAATATATGAAGCTTAAGAGGTATGTGCCTTCGAAAATTATTACTATTGCTGTCCTCGGGATATTTTTCATACCCGTTTTATCCCTTATCCACACCTCTATAAGACCGAACATCGAAATTAATACACGCCCCCCTGTTTGGGTTTCAAAAAATTTCAACTTTGATTCCTACCTGGCACTTTTAGGATTTGGAGTCAATCCCGAACGATTTGCCTTCGGGGAGAATGTTCCCTTCGGGCTTTATATGAGAAATTCCCTCATATCGGCTTCGTTGAGTACCTTCTTGGCCCTTGTTCTCGGCACGCTGGCAGCCTACGCTTTTTCCTCTTTTAAGTTTAAGGGAAGAAACGGACTGTTCCTCTCATTGATGCTGGCACGGGCTATCCCCGGAATAGCCTTAAGTCTGCCTTTATTCATCCTTTTTACGAAATTAGGACTGGCCGATACAACAGCGGGACTCGTAATAGCCTATGCCGCTTTAAATATTCCCTTTACGGCCTGGCTTATGGCCGGTTTTATCGGAGAAATTCCGGAATCCCTGACGGATGCAGCTCTTATCGACGGATGCTCCAAATGGGCGGCGTTCCTTAGGGTGGATCTGCCCCTTATCGGACCCGGAATGGCCGCCAGCAGCATATTTGCCTTTTTAACATCCTGGAACGAGTTTGCCGTATCCAGCGTAATAACCCGCACGACCGCCTCAAAAACACTGCCCGTGGGCTTATTTGATTTTACCGGCGAGTTTGTGTCCGATTGGCGGGGGATGTGCGCCATGTCGGTTTTGATGCTTATCCCGGCCGTTATATTTGTTATTATCGTACAACGACAACTTTTGCGCGGCCTTACCTTGGGTGCAGTTAAGGGATAGTTACAATAAATTTGTTTTTAAGAAAATAGTATTTATCTAAACAATCCATCGGGATAAAACGCTTAAACGCATGCTGTCTCTATACTACGGTTTAAGACTGAAAAATGTAACTGCATGAACAGCTAAAATGCCCAAAAATATTATTTTGTGCTTGACATTGGGATATTTCAAAATCTATAAATCACGTATATGAATAAACAATTTGAAGAATTAAAGGCGTGGGTTATTGCCGTTGATATGGGTCTGGGCCACCAGCGTGCCGTTCATCCTCTTTCCGCCATCGCCGAAGGCGGCATTCTTACCATCGGCGATGATCCGCGTGAATACAAGCTTTGGAAACGGCTTAAAAACGGATATGAGACCCTTTCACGAATCCGTTCTGTTCCGGTAGTCGGGAGGCCGCTTTTCGGCCTGCTGGACAGATTTCAGAATATCCCTCCCCTGTACCCTATACGGAATATGGCGAATCCTTCAATCCAGGTGCGTCTTGTCAGTTCTCTGATTTCAAAAGGCATCGGGAGCAGCATGATGAATATCATCAAGACAAAACCGTTACCGCTGATAACATCCTACCCGGTTCCCGCCCTGGCTGCGGACAAAACGGGTTACAGCCGCATATACACCATTATCTGCGATGCGGAGATCAGCCGGGCATGGGTTGCAGAAAAACCAGCGGAGAGCCGTATCAATTATCTAGCACCCTGCGGGCGGTCTGTTATGCGGCTGAAAAGTTACGGTGTTCCAGATGAACGTATTTTTTTAACGGGTTTCCCCTTCCCCCTGGCAATTTTAGGGGGTTCCAATTTAGATATT
>JBFMGN010000642.1:0-2756 GCA_040752435.1 Spirochaetota bacterium | reverse complement strand
GCCATTGCGAAGAGGGGTACCATATGGCCGGCGTGGAGACTTGGCCCGGTGGGATCGAATCCGCAATAAAACAAAACGACTTCCGAGTTAAGATATTTTTCAAGCCGTTCCAGGTCGGTACACTGCTTTATAAAGCCCCGTTCCTTTAGGACATCGAGTCCGCCGCTCATTATTTATACCCTCCTGTATGCCTTCATGGCTTTCTTTATACTGGCCGTTATGTCTTCAATCTTTACCCTGATCTGTTCCATGCTGTCCCTGAATCTTAAGGTAACGGTCCTGTTCTCCTTTGTTTCATAATCGATGGTGATGCAGTAGGGAGTGCCGATTTCATCCTGGCGCCTGTAGCGCCGGCCGATGGCGCCGCCCTGGTCGTAGAAGGTCGAGAAATCACGCCGTAAGCCCACCTCAACCTCCTGGGCTATCTCTGCCAGACCGTCCTTCTTTACCAGAGGGAAGACTCCGACCGTAACGGGCGCGAGTTCAGGGTGAAACCGTAAAACCGTCCGGGTATCGTTTTCCTCTATCTTTTCTTCTTCATAGGCATCTGAAAGCACCGTCAGCACACTTCGAGTAAGCCCGGCGGACGTCTCAATTACATAAGGGATATAGCGCGCCTGGGTTGAGTCATCCAGATAAGTAAGATCCTTACCGGAGTATTCCCCGTGGCGCCGCAAATCGTAATCTGTCCGATTGTGGATTCCTTCCAACTCTTTCCAGCCGAAGGGAAACTCGTACTCAATATCAAATGCAACTTTGGCGTAATGCGCAAGTTCTGCAGGACCGTGCTGATGAAATCTCAATTTTTTCTCACGTATTCCGATATTTTTGTAAAACTCCCACCGCTGTTCTTTCCAGTATTCAAACCATTTGGTATCCTCAGCCGGGTTGATGAAGTACTGCATTTCCATCTGTTCGAACTCGCAGGTTCTGAAAATAAAGTTCTTGGTGGTTATCTCGTTTCGGAAAGCTTTCCCTACCTGGGCGATACCGAAGGGGATCTTCACCCTGCTGGTTTGAAGAACGTTTTTAAAGTTTACATAGATACCCTGGGCCGTTTCCGGCCGGAGATAAACGATGGACCCGTTATCTTCAACCGGACCGAGATGAGTTTTAAACATCAGATTAAACTGCCTTGGATCCGTCAAGGAGCCGCCGCATTCCGGACAGGTCTTGACTTTTCGGTTCTCTTCAGGTATTGCGTCTTCCCTGAATCGCTGTTTGCAGTTTTTACAGTCCACCAGGGGATCCGTAAAATTTTCGACATGCCCCGAGGCCTCCCACACACGGGGGTGCATCATGATGGCTGCATCAATTCCGACAATATTATCGTGAAGCTGAGTCATTTCCTTCCACCAGAAATCCTTAATCCGGTTTTTCAGTTCCACCCCGAGAGGTCCGTAGTCCCATGCGGAAGATAGCCCCCCGTATATTTCGCTGGATTGAAATACAAATCCCCGCCGTTTGCAGAGGGATACCAGCGTATCCATTGTCAATTCATCTTCTTTTATGTTCGGTCGCATACCTTTATTCAACCTCGTTGCGTAATAATTCTATTACCCTGTCTATACGTTCAAAGGCCTTATCAAGACCCAGTACCCGTAAAGATTCAAATAATGGAAGAGAAACCCTGCTGCCGGTTAAGGCGACCCGCAAGGGCATGAGCATCTCCCCCAGCTTAATACCAAGCTCTTCAGCAGTTCTCCGCATTACCGTCTCGTTTTCTTCATCGGTACGGGTTTCAAAACCATCCAATGCCTCTCTTACAGCCTTCAATGTTTTAAGAGTCGATGCCGCTTCAAGTTTCTTCGGGATAACATCCTCCAGACGATATTCATCGATGTCTTTAAACAAGAACCCCGCCAGTTCCGAAACTTCCGAAAGGGTTTTAAGCCGTTCCTTGACAAGGGGCAGGGCTCCTTGCAGCAACCGCTCCTCTTCTTCGGTTAAAGGAGAGTGGACTATTCCGTCTTTAATCAGAAAGGGGATAAGCGCATCCAGGAGAGCTTTGTTATCTTTCATCCTGATATACTGGCCATTGAACCAGTCGAGTTTTTTATAATCGAAAACCCCCGGCGCTTTATTAAGCTTTTCCAGAGTGAAAAGGGTGGTCAATTCTTGAACCGTAAAAAACTCCTTTGAATCATCGTAAGACCATCCGATGAGGGATATATAGTTGATAAGGGCTTCGGGCAGATACCCGGCTGTTCTGAATTCCTTGATACTGGTGGCACCGTGCCGTTTGGAAAGCTTATGACCGTCGGTTCCCAACACCATGGGAAGGTGGCAGTATTTTGGAGGTTCCCAGCCGAAAGATGTGTACAGTATAACATGGAGGGGACCGGAAGATATCCATTCCTGAGCGCGCATTATATGGGTTATCTCCATTAAATGATCATCGATTACATTCGCCAGATGGTAGGTAGGGAATCCGTCGGATTTCAACAAGACCGGATCAGGATTGACATCTTCATTCTTCCTTTCTACGGCCCCCAAAAGCTCATCCCGCAGAATCGTACTTCCTTCTAAGGGAATCTTAAGCCGAATAACCGGTTTTATGCCTGCCTGCTTAAACCTTTCCTTCTCTTCCTCGGTTAAATTCCTGCACCTGCGGTCATAGCCGAAATCCTTTTTTTGCTCCTGCTGTAGTCTCTTAAGATTTTCGAGTCTTTCCGGTGAGCAGTAACAGAAATAGGCGCGGCCGGATTGAATAAGCCTGTGCGCGTATTGTCTGTATATCTCTACCCTTTGCGATT
>JBFMGN010000641.1:0-2763 GCA_040752435.1 Spirochaetota bacterium | reverse complement strand
TGATCTTAAGCATGGAACGGTACATTGCCAGGACCTTATCTTTGCCCAGCTTTTCTATCGTGGTTGCGTATCCCATACGATTACAACTCCTTCTCCAGCACTTCCTTGAGCCTTGAAAGGAACTGAGCTGCATAAGCCCCGTTAACAATCCTGTGGTCAAAGCTTCCGGTAACGGTCAATGCATCCGGAAAGCGCATCGTAAGTGTATTATCGATAATAACTCGTTTTTGGATGGAACCGAGGGCCACTATCCCTGCCTGTCCCGGGGTTATGATAGCCGAGAACTCGTCGAGCGGATATACCCCCAAATTACTTAAGGTAAACGTAGCACCCGCGATATCAAAGCGTTCAAGCCGGTGATCCCGTGCCCTGGCTGTGAGTTGAGTCAACTCGGTATCGATTTCTTCGATGCTTTTCGTATCCGCTTCCCTTATAACCGGAACGTAAAGCGCTTCCCCGGAAGCGATCGCGCATCCGATATTTACAGCTTCGTATATGTAATGCTTTCCGTCCTGGTAGAACCCATTGACACCTGGGAATTCCCTGATCGCCCTGGCAGCCGTATAGACGAAAAAGCTGTAAACGGATACTTTCCCTCCATCCTTCCGGACATGCGTCGCCCGCCATTTCAGCATAGGTTCTGCGATGACGGTTATCTTTATATAGTAATGAGGAATTTCGCGTTTGCTCTTGGAAAGATTCAGCGCGATCGTCTGCTGGTTGCCGGAAGGCTTAAGTTCCCGCGTCTTAAGCTCACTGAAATCCACTTTTGCTGCCGGTTTGGATATTGCCTGTACCTCTCGAGACCCGGCCGCTTCCTGAAGCCGCGCCTGAACATCCGACCGGGTCATAAGTCCCTGAGGTCCTGTTCCCCGGACTTGTTCGAGGGGAACCCCATGCTTCTCGGCATATCGCCGGACCATCTCCGTAACCTTTATCTTTCGGCCGATATCCTCCGGCTCTTGCCCTTCTTCGCCCAGCATTGCAATAACAGAATCAACCGCGACCTCCTCGCCCGCTTTCGGGAAAATTTCGAGAATGGTGCCGGAAGCGAAACTTTCCACTTCCATGGTGACTTTGTCGGTTTCCACCTCGCATAACGGGTCGCCTTTCTTGACCGTATCGCCGACCTTCACAAGCCATTGGAGGATTCTCACAGTGTCGGTCGTCTGGCTTAAAGGGGGCATTTTAATCTCGACAGCCATTCACATACTCGCTTACATCACTTAAGTTACATATGAAACGGTTTGGGGTGAAACTTCGGTGCCACCCTGAGCCATGGAGTTACAGGCCGTTCCATATATCCCCACTGCTCCAGAGCGCTCCGCAGGGCTTTATGCTCCGGCCGGCGCGCGTATTCCTCTATGGGAATGTCTTTCATCACCGCGGCGATGGCCTGCTGCCATGCCTGGGCGCCGGCAGTATAACCATCCTTATGACCGAGCATACCCCCTCCTGCAGGAATGATGGTGTCCACGCCAAACTCCCGTATCACGATGGGTGCGAGGCCGGGATACATACCTGCGGCCGGCATGGGCCACATCTTTTTTATGTGAAACAGAGGCGCCTGGGCTATATGCTGGCAGCGGATTCCCTCTTCAAGGCTTACCATGGGAATACTCGACCAGAATGTTGGAGTCAGGGTGTTATCCGCTCCGCACAGCCGTATCAGCTTCGTAAACACCGGCCAGGCGATACTCTTCATGGCGGAGATCATGTGTGAATTATGAACCATCACAGGCACATTGATTTCAGGGTCCCCCGTTATCTGGCGGATCGCAGAAAGGCCGACGGAGTAGGTAATCAAAAGGCCGTTGGCGCCAAGCTTAACGGCGCGCCTTGCCTTCTCATGCATTTTTTGTACCTCGTCGGTGATGGAGCAGTAGTAGATAACCTTTTTACCGGTCTTCCGGGAAGCCTTATCTATGGCTTCCATGACATACTTCAACCTTTCCTCATAGTTATTGTTATACGTATCGGAGGTCATTTCGTCGTCTTTGCACATATCGACCCCGCCCAGGGCGGTTTCGTACACCTGTTGTCCAGTCTGCTGGGGAGTCATACCCATCTTCGGTTTTATAATATGAAGAGAAAGAGGCCGGTCGTACACATTCAGGAGTTTCCGAATGCCTTCCACTCCGAATTTCGGTCCCTTGAAATTCTTCACCATGTTTTCGGGGAGCACGAGGTCGAGAAGCCTTAAGTCTTTGGAGTATGCGAAACAGTTCCCCGCGATCGAGAGCAAAGCCATGGGGATGTTGTCCTGCCACGCATTTATCGGAAAGGCAAGCTGCACCACCGCCGCTTTGGTATAGGCCTCCTGAACCGGAATCTCGTAGTATCCGACTACCTTGCCGGTAAGCATATTTCTGAGTTCCTCGGAATCTTCCCGGACCTTTTGCCAACTGCCAGTCGACCCTTCTATAGTCATCGCCTCTACAAGCTTCAGATGATCGATGAAGTCCACCCCGTCCAGGGTGTCCTTCATGTAATACGTTGCTATAATATGGTTCTTCAAATCGATACCGTCAATAGCGTTTTCGAATATAATCGGATCGTGAAATTTTTCCATGCGGAGGCTCCTTTGCGGATCTTCGATAATTGCTTCTATAAGACGGGAAAAGCTTATGAAAATTATTTTAGCTTGTCAATATATTTATTCAATTATTGTAAATTATTTTCAGATAACCTCTATTGCCTGATAGGTCGGTTCCCATTCAGAGTTCAATTTATAATGTTCCGGGAGCCATACATCCATACCGT
>JBFMGN010000640.1:0-2772 GCA_040752435.1 Spirochaetota bacterium | reverse complement strand
CGAGCGCCCCTCGTAGTGCGGAGTGGTGAAAGAGTTGCACTAAACCCAGAGCTCTTCGGTCGCGCAATTCGATCTCCGCCGCGTCTTCAAGAAGTCGTAGCAAAGGTCGTGGATAGATTCTTCCATGTCCATCTTTTAAATGGTTAGGAAGCCATCTCAACGTAAGCCCCTTTCTAGGGTCCGTTCCCATGTGTTTACCGAACATACGATCGATCGCAGTTTCGTAATCCTTTTCTTTCTTGGCCTGAGGCGTGTAACCCAAGTCGGGATCATGGATGAGTGGAATCCTAGCAGGTGCCAAATAGTCCCGAAACTCATCATTGTTAAGAAGGCGTTTAAACACAACTCCGTAAAACTCGTGAATATCCCACAAAAGCTCCGCCCGGTTGGAGGCGATTTTCGCAATATCCGGTCCCATCAGAGCTGCCCGCTGATACAAATCACGTCGAAGAAATATTTTCGGGCGAATACGGCGCCAACGTCTTGAATAAGCGGCCCAGAATTGAACTAAGCCTTGGAGGATTGATTTCATTGCTCCCCAGTCGCCCGGGCTTACTCGATCAAGCTCGTCGTAGGAAATAAAAATAAAGGCGTCTTCTATGTCCAGGTTTGTATCAATATTGTCTATCCTTTGGAAGACCAGCCCCAATTCAGAATCAATGGAAGTAAGAATTCTTTCCAGATTCCAATCAGTAGCCGTCAAGGCTCTGTTTAATGATTCAGATAAAGAGGAAGAATCAATCTTTCTCTTTTTATATAACATCCTCGCTATAAGGTAGAGCCAGAAATTCTGCAGCATACTGGAGTCATGTTCCCGGGCGTATTTTTTAATGACCGCGGCAGGGGGGAAATCCATGCCACTGGTTTTAAAACCGATAATCCATTGAGATTTTTCCAAGGGAGTGATGGTCTCCCCTTTGGCTTTGGCCAAGTCCGTGAGGACCTTTCGGCCGTTTTCCAGTTCCAGAGCTTGGAAAAGGTGTGTTTTTCCAGAACCTTTGTCGCCGATGATCAAACGGACGAGAGGATCGAGCACTCGAAAATGTGATCGGATGGGAAGGAAACGTTTGAGAAAAACATTCTCATCCGGAGATTCGTCTTCGGCCTGCCCTTGTAAGCATATTTCTCTGAAAC
Organism: Spirochaetota bacterium; assembly: GCA_040752435.1. Lineage (GTDB taxonomy): Bacteria > Spirochaetota > Spirochaetia > SPDA01 > JBFMGN01 > JBFMGN01. The sequence continues at coordinate 1,638 of JBFMGN010000640.1, read as the reverse complement.
TTTTCAACAAGGAGATTTTTTCTTCTTTTTGTATCCTGTTGGTCACGCGAAAGCCCTCCCAACCCGCTCAAGGATTGACTCGGCAAAGGTCTTAAAATCTCCCTCGGTCAGCCGATCGGCGATATCTGCTACCTGGTCATATCTCTGGATTTGCGGGTCAAAGCCAAGAACGATAGGATAATGAGGCTGGCCCTCTGTATCCATCGCCGGCAAGACCCACGCTTCACCATCTTCTTCCTCGGAATAGTAATTGTAGGAAAAAACGTTATATGACTGCTCGAGGAACCTGGTTCTCGCCACCTCGCGATCATTTCCAGGCGTAGGCGCCATAGATAGCACAATGGCGCAATCGAGTTGCTTGGGTTGGTTGCTTTTTATTCGGTCTTTTCCAAGGAAACGTACGACTACTTCTAGACCGCGCCAACTTTGGTCGCTATCAAGGCCGAATACAACGTCCAGATGGGAAATGCCCGAAAGGGACAAGCCGCCCAAGTCGTGAAGTCCTGCTCGGGAATCCAACAGGAAATAATCAATGTCTCTAGAACGGCGGACATGCTTCAACAGCTCCCCCAACGGAGATGGAGCTGGGTCACCCTGAATTTGGTACGTATATAGTGCTTCGTAATCGATTCTGGCGAGTTTTTCCAAATAGTACTCATCTATTTGACCTGCAGGAACAACGACAATCGGCGGGCCCTCGGCTACAATATTCGGATCACCAACAAGATAGTAATATTCCTCAAGTACGATGTTCGCGGGATTTATAATCATTCTCTCAAGGAGGTAGTCCACCACACCATAATCTGAAACTTGGCCCTCAACCCCAGGCATGATCGACGCCAAACCAGGCGCTTCGAGGTCTAAATCCAGAATGGCCACCCTTTTACCATTGCGAGATAGCTGAATGGCCAGCGACACCAATGCAGTGGTACGACCTACACCTCCTTTGAACGAGTAGAAGGAAAGTATAGGCGGGGTTTTTTCATTTAGAGGCCACGGCTCATCACGAACCGGTGAAAACCAGGAACTTTTAGAAAAATGTCGGTCGAGGATTTTTATATCCGGTGGACTGGAAATTAGAGTGGCATTCTCCCAAGCCTGTTTATATACTTCTATTTCCGGGTTACTCGAGTTTCTCGACCAAATCCAAATTTGTCCCGACCAATACGCCTCCGCTGCCTGAGATAGAACAGAATCCGCATATCTTTTAATATCTTCGGTGTCTTCCCCATCATTTGCTTTAAAGAGCAGCTTCAACCGACCCTGAATATCCCAAATAAGGCATGCACGCTCTATTCGCGAGGTGATTCTGAGGTCCTCGATAATAGCTTTTTGGGCAGCCTCCCGTGCTTCCGCGAAATGGGTCATTACGGTAAATCCTCCAACCCGTCGAGAATCAAAGGAATCACTAAGGTCTCGTAAGCCTTTTTTGCTGATACGAAAATACTATTTATTTGGTCTTCCGGTAAGTTCCCAGTCGCTGCATACCTCCATGATATGTTCCAATCTTTGGCTCCGAGAAGAATATCTTTAATGCGGAAAGACCAGTAACGGCGTAACGTTGGCGATAAGATCAAGGCTAATTCGAGCGCTTCACCACCTAACAAACTCAGATCATGCCGGTACCGTCTGGGTTCT
>JBFMGN010000064.1:0-9976 GCA_040752435.1 Spirochaetota bacterium | reverse complement strand
TTTACCATCAATAAAATCGTTTGGCACATAACCGTCTTCCCCTAAGAGTATCCATTCGGGATGATGCTCGTAGTGCTCAAGGAACATTACCTGTTTTCCGGAAATCCATTTCAGCATAAGCTCGGCTATGAGGTTCCCGATATCATTTTCGTCTACATAAGGGTAGCCTGCATCGGCGACCAAGGATGAGGGTACAGCGTGGGTGACGTTCATTTCAAGGTCGACACCGTCTACACATTTATAGGAAAAACCGGAAAAGTTTTTTTCCTTGCATATCTGAATCGTGGCCATATACATCTTGATAGCCCGCTCTATTACTTCATCTTTAGGTTTTCCCAGTGGGTATTCCCAATTTTTAGTGATCCGGGAAATCTCTGCTTTAACCGCTTCAGGGTTAAGGGCATCCATCCGTCGTTCAAGTTGAATGAGATCCATGCTCTCCACTTCAGGGCCAAGCCTGTCCCTTATTCTGGTTACGTTATAACCGGTAAGTTGTTGTTCCGCACGAAGACTGATTTCCTTCAGTTTCTTCGGTTCATAATACATCGTACCGAAAGAAACATATCCGGCGTTTAATGGTTCCATGTTTCTCCTTATTTACCTATAACTGCCGATGACTGGGGCATTAAATCGTTCGGTCCGTAATATACCTGCCGTTCTTTGGAGTAGTACCAGCCCGGGGAATCAATTCCAGCCGGGTTCTGTGGAAGCGATTGTTTTTCCAACAATTCCATAGTATAGCCCCATGTATGGATACCGCTTAAAGTATCGTATTCCTGCACGTTCTGCCATCCGACCAGGTTAGCGGCTTTTAAAGTTTCTTCCGGCGTAAGACCGGCCATCAATCCGCACAGAAATCCGGCGATGGTCGCATCACCCGCACCCAGCGCGGATTTGAAATTCTCCGCTTTATACGTCTGCGCCCAGATTTCCCGTGAATGCCACCATGAATAGTCCGGCAGGCCGGTCGAAAGAAGCGAATGTAACTTTTCTTTATTTCCTGTGCGCAGGTATACCCCTCTGTAACCGCATTTGATGGCGACAATTTTCGCTCCCTGGGATAACAGTTTAGATGATATACGGGAGCAGTCTTCTGTCGAGTACACAGACACCGGATCCGTATCTGCGGCGAGTTCTTTATTCTTTTCAAAAAGCTCTCTGTCAATCATAAAGACAATTTCTTCAAGACTGGGGAGAAAAATATCTACGTACGGCAGTACGTTTTCCAGGATAACTTTCCAATCGACCTGGCCGGATTTGCTCGCCGGATCGGGCATCGCCATATCCAGACTTGTCGTCACCCCCAGCTCCTTTACATGCTTAAAAATAGTAACCAGCTCCTTTCCATCGTTTTCATACATCTGTTGCATAAGCGGGGGATAACCGAAATGGAAAAGTTCGCATCTTCCGGCCTTTTCATAGTCGATATCGCCTGCGTTAAAAGTGTCGTTTGATCCCGGACTGTGCAGGAAGAAACGGTCATATCCGGGCAATGCAAGTACAATCGTATAGGAAGTATTCAAATGCGGGACTTTTTTAAAAGCAGCAGTCTTTTCCTTGCCGATGATCTGCTCGATAAGATTACCGAAAACGTCGTCACCTATCTTCCCGTTCAGTTGGACGTCGGCTCCAAGCTTTGCCATCGCGATGCCGGTATTGGAAACCGGACCTCCAAGAGAAATAGTCGGTTCCTCAATGTTGGTAAGCCGTCCAGGGGAAAAAACTTTCTCGAAAGTGTAGGTTTTCCCGGCTGAAAACCGCGGAGTTATGTCAAGGCAGAAATGACCTGCCACCATCACTTTTTTGCCGGCTATACTGTGGGTCTGTTTACTCATGGCCGTTGTAACTCTACATCATAACCGAACCTTTTTTCAATATTACATTTCCGTCGGCCTCGCTGGTCATGACAACAGCAAAGGCCCTGGCAGCCCGCTCGTAAAAATCGAACCGCTTCTCATAACCAAAGTCGCTGAATGAACTGTTATACTTGCTGATTATTTTTCTGAACCGTCCGTAGGATTCGGGTTCGTCCCCCCATTCGGAACAGTCCATGGTTATAGCGGGGTTTTCCACGAAAGTATCAAGTGGGAAGAACGGGAGTATTGCATTAAGCAGGGTTGCCACATCGACGCCATCTGCGCGGATTAATTTCCTCGAATTTGATACTCCCGGGAAATCCGCATCCGCCAGAACTATTTCGTCCCCATGTCCCATGGACATGAGAGCATGCATAAGGTTCGGAGATATACAGGCGGGAATATTTCTCAGCATTGTTTTCTCCTTTTTCAGGGCGTTAAGCTTTTATTCAGGAAGGGCAGGGTTCATCATAATTTTTACAATTTCCTTACCTTCAAGATCTTGGTTATTTTCAATTGCTGATAGACATTTTTCCACATCTCCCAGCGGGAATTTATGAGTAATGAGTTTTTCGAAAGGAATACGTTTATCCGCAATCAAGGGAAGAGCCCGCACGAAATGTTCGGCTGAATTATCGAAACTCCCGATGATCTTTATTCCTTTTTCCAGGAGGTCCCTGCACGGATTGAAATCTATCGTTCCCGAATCGACAAAATTACCCACTTCGACGAGAGTACCGCTATTCCGCACGAAATTAAGACTTTCCTTAAAAGCGGAAGTAACGCCGGCTGTATTAATGACGACATCCGCACCGACGAGATTTAAAGAATTATCGAAAACAAACTCTTTCCTTTCTTTCTCAGTCGGCATATCCATCTGGCAGAGGGTCATGTCGGCCCCCATTGCTTTCGCCAGTTCCAACCGTTTCCGATTCCGCCTTCCCGTGGCAATAATCCTTGATGCACCTGAAATCTTGCAGGCTGCAATGGTGAGCAGCCCAATAGGACCGGAACCCTGTACCACAACAGTATCTCCCGGTTTTATCTGTGCATGCAAGAGGGAATGTACCACAACTGCCATTGGTTCGAGGAATGCCGTTCTTTCGGCGGATGTTTCGGTTTTCCAGAAAGATGAACCGGGAATGCTTAAATAGATGTAGTCGCCATACCCACCGCTGAAATGAGGTTCCTTATCGGCGCGCCCCCATGTACCGTATGTTTTCCAGTTTGTGCATTTTTCAGGAGTTTTTGCGATTGTACAGTAGTAACATTTACCGCAGTGAATAGCGGGAATGAGACTTATTCTGTCATTTTCCTTAACGGGTTTTCCGATTGAGTCGGTACGTACTCCTTCCCCTAATGCCCTGATGCTTGCAGAAATCTCATGTCCAAGGCTGATAGGATATTCGAGTCCGAAAACCGCTTCTGGCGGAGCATGCCATGTGTGAATATCGGTACCACAGATACCGCAAAGTTCTATTTTCGCAAGCACCGTGCCGGGTGCCGGTTCGGGGATCGGGTATTCGCCGATAAAAAAATGCCCGTTCGGTTTATCTAGTAAATTCGCTCTTGCCTTTTTCATCTGAAATTTCCTCTATTCAGCCTCGATATTAAAATCCATATAACCGTCGAGATTTGTGTGACGTTTTGCCATCTGTTCTGCGGTAATGCCGAGTTTCTTCATCAACAACTGTATAATAATATCTTCATAAATGAAAATTGTTTGTTCAAAAAGAGCGGCCATGGGTTGAATGGAAGGTATTTCGTAACTCCTGCCTCCATGTACCTGGCCCTTTAAGTTTACAGTAAAATTACACAGTTTTGCGGCTTTCGAGTTCGGATTGGCCGTAATTGCGACAATATTAGCGCCAAATTTTTTTGCAAATTGCATAACTGTATATCCGATTGTGGTACATGCACAATTTACAATCAATAAATCTCCCGGGCCTATATTGGGGCATGTAGTATCAAAAACAACATGGGCATTAAGTCCCATATGCATTAATCTCATGACGAAAGCTCTAACTGCGCATTTCATCCTGCCCATACCGAATACCTGGATGCATTTTGCTTCGGCAATGGCATCGAGAAACCGTTCTGTTTCTTTTTCATCAACTGCAAGAAGAACCTGCCTGTGTTCTTCAAGCACCTTCCTGGTTAATTCAAGATACTCCGACATATTTTTCTCCTTTTCGATTTTTATATTTTCCTTTTTTCTCCCGGCATGGTGGGGAACTCTATGCCCCTGGAAAATTCTATAACTTCGTCGAGGTTATCGAATACCTTTCTGAAAGCTTCAACGTAGTACCCCATAAGTTTTAGATCGTTGGGAGGGTAAATGGGTTTTATACAGAAAGAGCGGTCGAACATGTCCACAGTTACCGGATAATCGAAAGGATCATACTTGATTTTCCTCGCTTCTTCCCTGGCATGACCGCAGGTCCATGGAGCTCCCTTTCCGTATGCATTTCTTTGCATAAAAATTTTCTGTGCCGGCACCGGCATGTTGTGCCATTCGAATAGATCCAGCCCTTCTGCCTGTAGAGCCTTCATTACAGCCCATCTGAATCGCTTTACATGAATGTTTGTAATGCCGAGCTGTTCCGGGTAAACTCGGACTTTATAAAGGTGCCAACTGGTTTCATAACCTTTCGGTTCAATGGGAGGTTTGACACCCTTTATTTTCCCGAGTTCCGTGTTGAGATAATCACAATTTTTCTCACGCAGTGCCTGAAGCTTGTCATACCTCTTAAGGAAAGATCGACAGAAAGCGTCGGCCATTTCGTTATTCCGGTAATTAAATCCCATAATTTCTGCGTCATAAAGCCTGATCAACCCCTTGGGTACAACCTTTTCCCCGAACATGGACATCTGCCTGGCCTTTGTGTAAAGCTCTTCGTTGTTTGTTGTGACGATCCCGCCTTCTCCGGCGGGAAGGTTCTTGCTTCCGTTCAGACTGAAACCTGCAATATCGCCGAGTATACCGGCATTGTGCCCTTTATATTTTGCGCCGGCAGCCTGGGCCGCATCCTCTATAACCATAAGATTGTGTTTCTTTGCGATCGCATTGATGGCATCCATATCCGCAGGTAAACCGTGAACATGAACCGGGAAAAGCGCTTTTGTTCTTTCCGAAATTTTTTCTTCTATTTTCGACGGGTTTATATTCATTGTTTCCGGGTCGATATCAACAAAAATCGGGATACCGTGATGGGCGAGAACCGCCTGGCTGGTGGCCCAGAAACTGTAGGCCGAAGTAATTACCTCATCTCCTGCTTCCACACCGGTTGCACACACTCCGGCATGAAGAGCAGCGGTCCCCGAGTTTACTACAAGAGCGTATTTTGCCTCGATGTATTCCGCGAATTCATTTTGCAGCCCTGTAACTTCTTCTTCCATCGGTCCCCAAAGTATACCTCGTTTTAGAACCGCTACAACCGCGTCAATATCTTCCTGTGTAATCGGCGGCCAGGGTTTATCTATTCCGTCAGGGACAACTTTTTTCGCGCCGTTGATTGCCAGTTTTGCCATACCTATCTCCTTCGTTATAATATTTTTATACTTACAAGTTTAAGCATATTGTATTAGATTTTTTAGTGCACTTCCTCTTTCCAGTTTTCCTTAAACCATTTTTGGGCGGAAGCCGCTATTCTATCAATTTCTTCCGCCTGTTTTCTGGTAACATATTCAGGGTGATGTTCTGCTAAGATCCGTTTTGCCTCCTGGTTGGCCCTCAGCGACATATCCTTACCACCGCTTTTCTCCATCCATGTATCCCAGGAATTCCTGTCTGTCAGTTTCGGTTCCCAACGTTCAGCGCTCCGAACGTACCGCAGGGCATGCTCTGTCTCCAGAAACCTGCTGTTGTGGCCGCACTCCTTGAATGCATCGATTCCAATGGCTTCTCTGCTGGTATCCATTCCTTTAAGATAACGGAATGTGGCACCCAGTATTTCATTCGCGATAAGACAGGCTTCAAAGCTCGCCAGTTTCATCATTTCCAGATTGCCGATGGATACGTGGATGATATTACAGCCTGCCAGGGCAAGGCCCATAATATGCTGCATGGCTTCGTATCCCATCTGCGCATCCGGGAGTTTTGAGTCGGGAGTATTGGCGCCGTAATACGGGAGGCCGTAATGATGGGCGAGTTGAGTTGACGCCATGTGGAGCAACGTAGATTCCGGAGCATTTCCGGCGAAGTTGAGGCTTTTCATATCCAGAATACCGGCGGATGAGGAATAAATGCACGGCGCGCCCGGGGTTTTCATCTGGGCAAGGGTGATGGCGGCCAGGATATTAGCATTGACTTCGACGGCGCAGCCTGCGATGGTAAAGGGAGTTGTTCCGCCGGCAATAGCGTCGGACTCTACATAAACCGGGATATGGTATTCACCGCACGTCCAGAGTTCCTCTACAAATCCTTTTCGCTGAGAGAGAGGACTTAAGATACATAAACCTTCTGTAAAAACAGGCCTTTTTGAAACTTCCGAACTACTGCCTGCCAGAACAGCCGCCATTTCGATCTCAAATTCAATGCCTTTTCGTTCACCGCCGGGCAAAGCGTAAAAATTGCGGGTATTATTTTTCAGCATGTGGGCGAACAGAAACATTTCATGACCGCGCTGATCAATATCCTGAGGTGTCAGAAGAAAATGGGCGATATCGTAGTTCTCGAGGGTGTCCTCCAGTCTGGTAAAATCTTCCAGTGCTTTCATTGTAGATTGTTTTCTTTTTCCATCCAGATCAATATAATGAAGAGCCCCGGCGCCTCCCATTGTAAAAACATTGTCCGAGTCATCCAACGGTACATCATATTTGGGATCTCTCCCATAAAGGGGAACCTTACTCGGTGCCAGTTTAATATATTTTATTAGAATTTCTTCGGGAATCTTTACGATCTGCCTGTCATAATCAACAATGCACCCGTTGCCTTTCATAAGATCCAGGGCGTCGTTGTGCATTAATTTTATGCCTATTTCATTCAGCACTTCTACCGTGGCGTTGTGAAGGTCTTTTACCTGGTCCCCGGAGAGGACTTTGTATTGCCCGCCGATTACCGGAACAATTCCCTTAGTGGTTACCATACTTAGCCTCTCAACAAAAATTATACACGTGTAACAATTTTATGATAATTATCATAGCCTGTCAAGCAATTAATTTTTTAAAATTTAATTAATATCACTTAAATCCCATTGTAATTTTCGGTTGCAATAAACTCCGATTGTAATTTTGCAAAAATCCTGATTCTTAAAACAAGATTTTTGAGAGGTATTGCCTATTCGCATCGTTTCACGGACAACTGGTTATCATCCTTTCATTGAACCCATAGTTATTCCGGCAATAAACCATTTTTGGAAAAGCAGGAATACAATAATAACCGGAATAATTGTTATCATAATGGAGGCTCCATACGTTCCTATGGGAATCATATATCTGCTGCCTGCGATTTTTGCAATAGACACCGGAATTGTTTGAATTTTCGGATTCTGTAAAAATACTAAAGCAAAAATAAATTCATTCCAGGTTTCAAGAAAAAGAAGAATAGCACATGTCCCTAAGGCCGGTTTTGAAAGCGGGAGAATTATTCTTAAGAAAATCTTGAAATCAGAAGCGCCGTCGATTTTCGCCGCTTGTTTTATTTCTGCCGGTATCTGTTCGAAAAAAGACCGGAGGATTAAAGTTGCAATAGGGATTAAAAAGCCGGTATAGGGAAGAATTATGGCCCAGTAAGTATTCAACAAATTTAAATCTCTTAACAGAAAAAAAAGCGGTATCAATAAAACCTGAGCTGGAATTGCAAAACTTGCTATAATTAAGGTATAAACTTCTTCTTTCCCTTTAAACTTATAATTACTAAAACTGAATGAAGCTAAAGAAGCAATAATTATCGCCAGCAGAACGGAAATCGATGTTGCAATGACACTGTTTCGGAACATTTCCGTGAAAGTTACACCCAGCTTATCTTTCGCATAATTAAAAGCATCAAAGTAATTATTAATTGTTACAGCTTTAGGAAGTAAAACCATATAATCTTTATATATTGTATCTTTTGTCCGAAGGGATAATGAAAATATATACAGAATGGGGAAGAGTATTCCACTTATTGCAATTATAATAACAACGCGAGTAAGCAAATAAAAAGACGGACTCTTTTTAAACTGTGCTCCGTATGTAAATAAATATCTTGTTTTCATTACTATAACTCTGATTTTTTAAGTAAGATTATTCGTATAAAACCGAAAATGATCATGATAATAAACATAATCAGTGCAACCGCTGATCCTACACCCATGCGACTGGGACCGTTTGAAGCGAAGGTATAATAATACATAAAAGTAGTTAAAACCTCTGAATAATGAGCAGGACCTCCTCTTGTTAAAACATAAACAATATCAAATGCCCTGAAGCTTCCAATAAGGTTTAATATGGCATTCAGCATTATGGTCGGTACGAGGCATGGTACTACGAGCCTGAATAGTTTTATTCTCCAACTTGCTCCATCAACATCTGCGGCTTCTATTAATTCAAGATCAATACTTTGCAGACCCGCGTAAAAAATAACCGTATTATACCCAACCCATTGCCAGATACTTACCATGACCACCAGCCAGATGGCTAAACCGGCATTCGACAGCCAGGGTACGTTTGTATTTAAAATCTGATTTATTACCCCTTCCTGAGCCAATATTCTACGCCATGCAAGACTGATGGAAACAGGAGCTAATATACCAGGAAGGAAGATAATAGATCTTAGCAGAATACTATGGCGAAAATTCCCGAAAAAGATCAACATAGAGATAAACATTGCAATACTTGTCTGAAGAATAACGCTTCCACCGACAAAATAAAAAGTGTTTCTTAAGGATATCCAGAAATATTTATCCGCCACCAGTTTATTAAAATTCTCAAAGGCTGCGAATTCCTTGAAAATTTTAGAATCAAAGCCTGAGAAGTTAAAAAAACTCAAAACAAGTGATGTAAAAGCTGGATATACGATAATAAGTGAAAACACAAGCAAAGCAGGTAAAATATATGAATATGGAACTATATAGTTAGAATAAAATAGTTGTTTTCTTTTATTTTGCAATTTTCACGTTCCCCACAATCATAATTTATTGAGATGCTTTTTTGTTTAAGGAGGGGAAAGTTGGATTTCCCCTCCTGATCTGTTTTAGTCTTTTTTTGATTTTACCGGAGCATTACTTGTAGCCACAAACTTCATCGAGTTCTGCCAGAACTTCATTTATTTTAGCCTTATTTAATAATACGTTTATTACACCATCAAAGAGGGCCCTTTGCGGCTCTGCATGTGGATAAAAGTAAGCGCTGGCTCTTGCGCCTTCATAAGTATACATCTTGATGCATTCATCAAATATTGGATTCCCTGACCCTTTAAAGGATTTTAAGTCGACTGAGCCGGCTGCTGCAGGATTTACAAAATTTTTAATAAAAATATTCGATGCTTCAGGGCTGTTTGTAAATCTCACAAACTTCAAAGCGAGGTCTTTATTTGCTCCCTTTGAATATACTGCAAGGTCCGTTCCAAAACCCCAGTTGAAAGCAGGAGCGGCCTTTTCATCAACCAAGGGATATGGCATAATTCGAATATTAGGATTAGCCATATTATTCTCTGATTCAGGAACTGATCCCGCGAACCAGTCGCCATTACACCAGATACCAATACCTTTCTTCTCGAGCCATTCACCCCAGGCTTGTACCTGATAATCCATACTGATAGCGTCGGCCCTCCACACACCAGCATCGTGTAGCTTTTTATAGGCTGCAAAAACCCTGCGGAAAATATCCTGTTGCCATGTGATTTTTCCGTCTAATGCCTGCAGAACCATATCCGGTTCATCTGTCGGCTGAAGTTGATGAACCATATTATAAAAAGCACCGGTTATGCTGTAACTATCAGCATGCCCGGCAAGGATTACATCGTATCCGTTCGCTTTAGCTTTAGGTACGAGAGAAATCCACTGATCGACCGTCAACCCTTTTCCAAACTCCGGCATTTTCATCCCGGCTTTTTCAAGAAGGTCTTTATAAACCCATATTAATTCAGTCTGGGCATCTTGTGGGGCTATCCAGAGTTTCCCGTCCCATCGACCGCCTGG
>JBFMGN010000639.1:0-2774 GCA_040752435.1 Spirochaetota bacterium | reverse complement strand
ATTGTAAATTCCGACCATACTCCTATAGTAAGCCCTTTCATTTAATTCCATTGGAGGGTTAAGGTATTATCCTGGTTAAATTCCACGCGGGTTCCAAACTTTTTACCTTCTCTATTCAAGGTCTCCTTAAGCCACAGTCCATCTGCACTGGAGGCGCGATTCATCTTGAAGTGTTTGATCTGTAAGGGAGTCATCTGGAGACCGACGAGGCTTCCGGTCGAGGGATCCATGCTCACAAAGTACATCAGGGCAAGATCATCCCTGAAAGCTTCATAGCCGCCGATACCCTCATAGTCATTTAGAAAGTCACCGCAGCCATAGATAATAGGCTTTTCCTGATACACTTCGATCGCCCTTACGTGGTGCGAAGAGTGGCCATGAACCACGTTAATACCGGCAGAGGCAATAAGTTTATGAGCGAACTTCGTCTGGATAGGTGGAATCTCATAACCCCAATTGCCTCCCCAGTGAATCGAGGCGACCGCGATATCTCCTTTTTGTTTCACGGCCGACACTTTTTCTCTAATATGCCGGACTGTCTCATCGGAAAAATCTTGCAACAGATTTACACCCGGCCTGTCCGCCGTGGCTGCCCAAGTGGAATAAATTCCGCTTGATGTCGACCCGAAGGAAAACACAATCACTCTGCCCTTCCCCGCGATCTCCATCACTGCCGGGGTTTCCGCCTCTCCAAGATTCCTGCCCGCTCCTGCAATTTTCAGATTAACTTTCTTCAATGCCGCTAAGGTCTCTATAAGACCTGAATATCCCCAATCCAGAATGTGGTTGTTGGCCAGGGAACAAAAATCTATGCTGGCCGCTGTCAGGCAGGTAATATTGGCTGGGTGCATCCTGTAGTGGATATCCTTACCCTTCCAGTAATCATCACTTTCCGTTATGCTCGTCTCCAGATTAATCATCCTCACATCCGGCAAAACCCGTTCCAATTCCTTAAGGGCATCTCCCCAAATGTAGGCAAAGCTTACCGGCCGTCGGATTGGACCGTTCACCCTTTCAGCCAGCTCTACATATCCGCCGGCACTTCGCATGTACGGCTCATGGATAAGAGGATTACTCGGGTGGGGCAGCACCTGATCGATTCCCCGCCCTGTCATGACGTCGCCGCACATGAAGATGGTGATGGGATTTACCTTTTTTTGAGGTGTATTAAGATCACCTTGTCCGACCTTGTTCATTCTAATTACATCGACATTTCCGGCCTGAATGGATTTTATCAGCATTACAGGGTCGGTTATCAAGAACCAGCCTATCAAAATGAAAATAAAAACCCGTTTCATCATTCGCAATAATTAATATATCATAAAGTTAAAAAAAGGCTCAGCTCCCGAAACACTCCTGCGACTCTGTCGAAAGCGCAAAAGATTGCATTGTTCCGCTCCCTGTTTCGGGGGAGGGAAGATGTCTATGCCGTACGCTGGGAGTCTTCGAAGGGGGTCACCGGATACTCGCCGGCCCATCGTCACAAGAATGATGGAAACCCATGCCGGAGATCTCATAAGGAATGCAACAGGCTGGGGGAACGTTTGTACTTCCCTCTGACCGATGGAATAATCTTCGGGCATCTTACCGGCAAGTATGTCGTTGGGATTTACCCGCTTCTTCAGGATGATCGCTGCTATTTTCTAGCTATCGATTTCGATAGGCAAACCTGGCGAGAGGATATCATCGAGTTACCAGTGGCGATATCTCGGCAATGTAGGTAAAGTGTCCGAGGCACAGCTTGAAACATTCATCGAGGAGCTTTCTCGTAAAAAGGCGAACTATATAGAGCTCGACGATCAAACCGCAGAGCTTGCTTTCGTTTTTTCGCAAGATTCGGTCGCGAGAAACCGGTCGGAGATAACACGCGGTCATGACAATGTAGTTCCCACGAAGACATTCAGGATCCGTATCGACAACATGCTATTTCTTGAGAGCGAGGATTTATCGTCAAGGCTGATTTGCTCTTTGATCTCCTGTGCTTCCTTCAGTAATCCCGATTTCTACAGGGCTTTAGAAGTTGCGTCTATCCGTGTATGGAAAACCGCGAGTCATTTGCTGCGCGGATGTATCGAAACAAAATATCAAAATGCCACGAGGTTGCCTGGATTCAGTCAGGGAGAAGTTAAAAGAAAATGGGATCCGGGTTGAAGTCGATGATGAACGGTTCAGTGGGACATCGATTAGCGTTAGCTTTCTGGGTGAACTGAGGGAGTATCAGGAAAAAGCATTTCATGCCATCAAGGATCACGATACGGGTGTCCTTTGCGCTTCTACTGCCTTCGGCAAGACCATCGTAGCGCTGAAGTGGAACGTGCTTCGAAGAGGGCGAAATCCTCAGGTTGCAGGCTGTATATGATCGCTTGCTTCGGGATGAAGCCAGAAATAAGTTGATCATGGAAGATGTCAGCCAAGTTTATGCAGAACGCCGCTCAGCCCTGGTGCTTTCTGAACGCAAGGAGCATCTGGCGATCTTACAGGATCTTCTATGCCGGGAGGGTTTACAGGTTTTCTCTCTTCATGGCACCCTGAAAAAGAAACAAACCCGAGAAACTGTCGAGTCGATTCGAAATCTTCCAGAGGGGAGTCCTTTGATCATACTGGCGACCGGAAGGTTCATCGGAGAGGGGTTTGATGAGCCAAGGCTGGATACGCTGTTCCTCACTTTGCCCATATCGTGGAAGGGAACATTGCAGCAATATGCCGGTCGCTTGCACCGCCGGTACGACAGTAAGAAGAGGGTAACTATTTACGACTACGTAGACAGCAAGGTT
>JBFMGN010000638.1:0-2783 GCA_040752435.1 Spirochaetota bacterium | reverse complement strand
GAACCAGGAGCGCTTTCTCATGCATATATCCGGGATAAGAAAAGACGCCGAATACAAGCAGCTCGTTATAATGGATAAGGTTGCTGTTAAGGCGGGTGTATGGATTATCCTTCGCCACACCCCCGAAGAAAATCACTTTCCCCCGTTTCCTGACCGATTCAAGCCCCTGCTCCTGAGTTGCGGCTTGAGGATTGGCGATAATCGCCACATCGGCACCGATCCCGCCTGTAAGCGACACAATCTCCGCAACCGGATCCTGAAGGGCAGCATCAATCAAAAGATCAGGTTGAAAAATTTGAGCGGCCTTAAGCCGTTTCAGACCCACCAGAACTACCTGTGCGGCCCCTCTGGCCCTGGCCACCTCCAGGTGGAGACATCCAACCGGGCCATCGCCATAGATGGCCACCGTATCTCCAACCCCGATGCCGGCGCGCGCCTGTGCCGCAATAACCGAGGCAAGAGGTTCGGAGAGCGCAGCCGCCTGGAAAGAGAGGCCGGATGGGATGGGGTGCATTATGCCTTGTTTCAGAACTTCAGCCGGAAGATGAAGGTACTGGGCAAACCCGCCTGGCCAGTTTGTACCGATCATGCGGTGGTTAAGGCAGAGGTTCACCATGCCCCGTTTACAGTAATAACAGTCGCCGCAACTGACATCCGGCGCGACCGCGATAGCTTCCCCTTTTCGAAAACGGCAGCATTCCGGTCCCACCTCTTCCACCACTCCGGCAATCTCGTGCCCCATAATCTGGCTGGTGATTCCATACCTCAGCCCCATGCGGAAGTTCCTGACATCAGAGCCGCAGATCCCGCAGGCCTTAACTTTCAGAATCAGCCCTCCCCGGTCGCACTGCGGGTAATCTACCTCTTTGATCAGAATTTTTTCTTTCTCTACAAAAACAGCGGCCAGCACCGGTCTAACTCCTTAAACTAGGCTCCCTCAGCCTTTCAAAGCACCCAGAGAAATACCACTCCGAAAAAATCTCTGCAAAAAACCATACAGGATGAGGATCGGCGTAATATTCATGATGATTACCGCCGCCTTTATATTGGGAGCCGGGGCAAGAAATTTCGTCATTGGAACTCCCTGGGTATTCAGGAACAAAGTCATCAGGGGGGAGAGAGTCAGTTTATCCAGCGTTCCTGCAACCGAAAGAACCAGAGCGGGTAAAACGACATCGTTCCACACCCCCAGAAAGTGGAACAGGGCAATGGTTGCCATCGGCGCCAGGGAAAGCGGGATGTATATATTTAATAGGATTTTCAATTCAGAGCAGCCGTCCATCTTGGCGGACTCCTCCAGCTCCCTGGGTATCCCCTTGAAGAAACCGACAAAAACGAAAATGGCGAAGGCGTCGCAAACTGCGGGGAGTATGACACCTGAAAGCCTGCCCATCAATCCCATGCTTTTCAATACCACGAGAGTCGGCACAAGGATGACTTGGGAAGGAATGAAAAGTGTACCGAGAAAAACGTATTTTATTGTATTCCGTCCTGGGAATCTATGCCGCGACAGAGGGAAAGCGGCTGCGGTGGTTATTGCGAGATGCAGAACCCCGGAGCCAATCGTCACAATCAGCGTATTCAGATAGGCGGGTCCCATCCGAATATAATTCCACCCGGTGATATAGTTTTCAAAATGGAATTGTCTCGGTATCAGGTAGATGGCGTTACCGAGACTTGTGACATCATTTAAAAGGGAGGTAGTAAACATATAGAGGAAAGGCAGAATTGTCAATGCCCCGAAAACCATAAGGATTGTATTGATCAATATTTGGGTAACCAGGAAGGATTTATTCTTAACTATCAAAGTCAGTCCTCCACTTTCCCCCAACCCGTAAGCCTGGCATTCAATATACTCAAAAAAAATGTGACGATAAAAACGACTATACTTACCGCCGCGGCATAGCCAAGGCGTAAATTATTATAGCCGTTCCTGAGCATGAAGAGCATAACAGTTCTGCCCTTCTCTTCCACGGAAGGCGCAACCATATTATAGCCCTGGTCCACCATGAGGATTTGGGCCGTGAAGTTCAAAACAAACAGGGTGACAATAATGGGTTTCAAAAGCGGTATTACAATGTAAAAATGTTTCTTGATGGAAGGTACACCGTCAATGGCGCTGGCTTCCAGAATCTGCGGATCGATGGAGAATAAAGCCGCCATATAAATGATCACCGTTCCACCCATGGTTTTCCACACCGAAGAAAGGATGAGAATAGGTTGAATCCACCTGTTGCTTAACATAAACTTAATCGGTTCTCCGCCAAACTTCTTGACAAAATTGTTTACTATTCCCCCCTCAGGGGCGAACATAATAATGAACATCCCGCCCACCACCGCCCAGGAGAAAAGCTGGGGTAAGTAGTAAATAATCTGGTAGGTTTTTTGCAAAGCCGGCCGGTGCAACTCGAAAAGCAGGAGAGAGAGAAAAAGAGGAATAACAAAGCTTAGGCCTACATTCCATAAACCGAGTTGCAGGGTAGTAATAACCGATTCACTATAGAAATGCGGATCCTGAAATAAGTCGATGTAATTTTTCAGTCCAATGAAAGTGTTTCCGCTGATCCTGTACTTGAAGAAACTCAAATAAAAAGCCTGAAATGCGGGATAGTAAATAAAAACGGCGAAATAAAGAATAGCGGGCGCCAAAAAGAGGTAATCCGTAAACACCGATTTCCGTTTTGCTCCGGCCGGAAGATACCTGTAATTGGAATGTGTACGTTGAAACAGTCTGTCGTTCACTTTTTCCATAAACATTAAATAAAGGTAAGGGGATTTATACC
>JBFMGN010000637.1:0-2785 GCA_040752435.1 Spirochaetota bacterium | reverse complement strand
ATCCAGCCTGCGGTTCCGGCCATATGCTGGTATACGCATTTGACCTGCTCTATGCCATTTACGAAGAGGAAGGTTATGATCCCGCCGAAATACCAGAAAAAATTCTAGTCAACAACCTCTACGGCGTCGAGATCGACGAACGGGCCGGGGAACTGGCCGCTTTTGCCCTTACCATGAAGGCCAGGGCCAGGCACCGCCGCTTCTTTAGTAAGAAGCAGGTGGTTCCCAATATCTGTGTGCTGGAAAATGTCTTGTTTAGCGAGACTACAAATGAACGCGAATGGATACGATTATTAAATGAACTGTGCAAAAGTGGTGTGAATCGTGAGGATTTAGTCCATGACTTACGGTTGTTCGCCGAAGCGGACAATTTCGGTTCCCTGCTACGTCCACGGTTACAACCAGAGCTGATTCATAAAGCGATTGAATTACTGGAAGCCTATGATCAATCCATAAAGGCACCGTCTTTTGAACAACATGACCTGATTTCAAAATGCTGGAAGGCACTAAGGCAGGCCGATTATCTCAGCCCGAAATATCAGGTAGTGGTTGCCAATCCGCCATATATGGGCGGCAAGGGGATGAACGGGCGGCTAGCTGCTTGGGCAAAGGATAATTATCCTAACGGTAAGTCAGACCTGTTTGCGATGTTTATTGAACGCAACCTTGATATGGTGCTAAAACAGGGAAAGGTTGCTATGATCACCATGCAAAGTTGGATGTTCCTGTCTTCCTTTGAAAAGCTCCGTACACATCTTCTGAATAATAGCACTATTTTGTCCATGTCTCATTTGGGTGCCAGAGCATTTGACAGCATTGGTGGTGAGGTAGTCTCCACTACTGCTTTTATTGTCAAAAATGCTAAACATATTGAATACAAAGGAGCCTATTTACGGCTCACTGAAGGAAATTGCGAGACGGAAAAAGAAGCAGAGTTGAAAGCCAAACGTTTAACTCCATTTCTTGCTTCTGTTAGTAACTTTACACAAATTCCCGGAAGTCCGATTGCCTATTGGCTTAGCGATGCAAAAAGAAACTTATTTTTACAAACGAAAATCGCTAGCTTTGCAAAGGTTGGTGTTGGACTTCAGACAGGTGAAAATCAAAAGTATATAAGATATTGGTTTGAGGTTAACATCTCGCAGACTAATATCCCGATTAAAGAGCACAACTCCAGCGCAAAATGGTTCCCTTGTAATAAAGGTGGCGAGTATAGGAAATGGTATGGGAATGTGATTGAGGTAATTAACTGGGAGAACGATGGTTGGGAATTGAAAAATAGAGCTGCCGGTGCATATCTTAGGAATGAAGAAAATTATTTTAAAACTGCTATAACTTGGTCACGTATTACCAGTGGGCCTATAGCATTCAGGTATATCGATAAAGGATATGTTCACAATGATGCCAGCTGTTTTATGGTGACAGGTGGAAATTTTGTTTGGAAGATTTTGGGTTATCTTAATTCACCACTAGCGTCAGTTGTTATTGCTGAAATCAATCCAACCCTTAATTTACTTCCTGGCCAGATGAATGAGACACCCTGTCTTTTGGCTGGGACCGAACTAAGCAAATCCTGTGTAAATATTTCGAAGAATGATTGGTACAGCTACGAAACCTCTTGGGACTTCACCAGACTCCCTCTTTTGCGCCCCAACTACCGCCAGCCAACACTGAAGGCAACTTACGTCAAGCTCCGCGCCCATTGGCGTGAGATGACCATGGAAATGCAGCGGATGGAGGAAGAGAATAATCTTATCTTAATTGAAGCCTACGGATTGAAGGATGAATTGAAGGAGAAAGTCCCGCTCAGCGAGATCACCCTGACCTGCAACCCGCATTACCGCTATAGCGACAACAAAACCGAGGAAGAACTGGAGGGGCTGCTCCTGGCCGACACCATGAAGGAGCTCATCTCCTACGCTGTGGGCTGTATGTTTGGCCGCTATTCGTTGGACAAGCCGGGATTGATCCTTGCCAACCAGGGCGAGACTACTGAGGACTACTATAGAAAATTGGGACCACAGAACAAACCACGGAACACACGGAATACACGGAAAGAGAACACACTACAGAAAACACGAATTACACAGAAAGGGACGGGATGGACTCTTCTTCCCTGCTTCCCGTATCGTCCGCACCTTCCATGTCTTCTATGTCTTCCGTGCCTTCCGTATTTTCCGTGTCTTCCGTGTGTTCCGTGGTCCCTGATGATGATAATGCCATTCCGATACTCGATGGCGACTGGTTTCCGGACGACATCTCCGAGCGGTTCCGCAAATTCCTGCGCGTCACTTTTGGTGAGGAGCATTACGAAGAGAACCTTAAATTCATAGAAAAGGCCATTGGCAAGGATATCCGCAAATATTTTCTCAAGGATTTTTACAATGACCATGTGAAGCGATACAAGAAACGGCCCATCTACTGGCTTTTCTCCAGCCCCAAGGGCAGCTTCAATGTGCTCATCTATATGCACCGCTACCGCCCGGACACAGTCAGCGTAGTGCTGAACGACTACCTGCGTGAATTCCGCACCAAGCTCAGCTCACAGGTCGAACACATGAAACGCCTTGAAGCCGGTGCAGATGTCGCACAGTCGGAAAAAACCAAGGCCCTGAAAGAAATCGAAAAGTTGAACAAGATGATCAAGGAATTGGAGGACTACGAGCGCGAAGTGCTCTACCCCCTGGCCACCGCCCAGGTGGAAATCGATCTCGACGACGGCGTGAAGGCCAACTATAGTAAGTTCGGCGCTGCGCTCAAAAAAATACCTGGACTGGACGCTAAG
>JBFMGN010000636.1:0-2785 GCA_040752435.1 Spirochaetota bacterium | reverse complement strand
TTTCTTTCATTTAATTATACAAACCTTTAAGTCATCATCGAACAGTGTTTTTAATTCCCGGTCCTGCTGATTCGAGCGGGGATGTATCATAAACTCTAAAAAATGACCTCCCAGGTGAGTCCGTCTTTCAATTGAATCAGCTCCACCATTGAAATTGAAAAATGAACCGTTCTGCCATCCGGATCAACGTTTCCGATATTTGTTTTTGCGATTTGCCGGGGGGTTTTCAGCGTGAATGCTAATTTATACCCCTCAAAAAAAACTTCCGCCATTCTAAGACTGTCTTCCGATGGAGCCTGATCAGCAACGGCGATTTGGTATCTGAAAATAGAATTACCATTACTATCCGACAAAGTAACACTGTTTTTCCCCTCCAGGCTTAGAAGCGCCGAAAGGGCCGACATAGTTTTAAAATTCAGTGATGCAGTCACAATCACATTATCTTCATTTTCTATAACACCTACCTGATTGACAGAGAGACCTTCTATTTTCTCAACGGTTTTGGCGAAATCTGCCTGTGAAACCGGGAGGGGTACGAAATTGTCCTCCTTCTCGAGTTTGCCGAGGTTCATTACAAGCTGGGATATTTGATAGGATAGCTCAATCTTGCCGGAACCGCCTGAATCAAGGATTATACTTGCCTCAATTCCAATGCAGGAAGAAAAAAGCAGCAGGATACCGCCTGTCAATATGCCATACACAATAACTTTAATTTTCATCGTATTATTCTTCTACGCCGGTATCAACCTCATCCTCAACGGGTTCAGTCTCCTTTTTCCTGGATTTTTTAGGCTTTTTTTTTGAGCCGACAACAAATTGGCCTTAGGTAGTTTCCTGGCTTTAACAATTTTTTTATCTACACTGGCTAATTTTACGATGAGGGTAACGATTAATAGCATAAGCACGGTGATAAGGCCGAACTGCCAGGATTTGAATAACTCAACTAACAATGCAATCTTCATAGTGTCTATGAGGATATAGTTTTCTGAAAAGTTTTTCAATTACTTTTTCACAAGTTTTACGATTGTTTTTCCGAAACCTCCCTGGTTGGGAGAAGAAAAGAAAAAATCTATAACACACGGAGAGTTTCGCAGATATTCATGGATTCCTTCCTGTAGAATCCCCTCACCTTTACCATGAATAACGGAAAATTCCCACAGCCCGGCCAGTAAGGCACGATCAATCTGTTTTTCAAGACACGCCAGGGCCTCCTCAAGGCGCTGTCCCCGCACATCGAGTTCAATCTCAGGCTTCGATAATGATGAAAGTTCGGGAAAAGAGACGGTTAAGGGCATCCGGTCATCTTTTTCCTTAAGGATTGAAAGTTCACTTTCTGGGATACTGATTTTGAGGGAATCCGTTGCTACGACCCAGTTTCTTCCCTTCCCTTTTCGAAGTATTTTTCCTTTTCGTCTGGCATTTCGTATTATTACTTCCATACCGGGTTCCAAATCTTTCGCCGCCGGCGCAGGATACAATTCTCCATCGATTATTTTCTCAAGAGTTTGTAGATTGTCTTGTCTGGATTCAACTTCCTCTTCAAGTGTGTCAAGAAATTGCTTCGCGTCTTTGATCTTTGCCCGGGAAAGCTCACCTTCCCGCAGGTTCCGGATAAGGTTCTCCAGTGTTTTCCTGCTCTCCTTTAAAAAATGAACCCCCTCTGCCTGTTCCCTGGCTTTGATTTCATAGTCACGTTGTTTCAATTGAAGATTTTTAAGATCAAGATTTCTAAATTTTTCTTTAAGTTCCGTTTCTCTCACCTTTAGGAATTCCTCGCGCTCTCTTAGTTCCTTTTGCTTGGCAGCAATATTTTTAATCATTTCACTTATATCGCTTTTACCGCTCTTAAGAAACAGTCGTGCCTTTCTGACAATCGACTCTTCCAGGCCGTTGCTGCCTGCTATTTCCAGGGCATGGCTTTCTCCCGGAAGCTCGGGGATAACTTTGTAGGTGGGGGTCAATGTTTTGGTATCGAATTCCACCGAGGCGTTGTGGACCGAGGAGTTCATAAAGGCATAGTTTTTTAGAATACCCTGATGGGTGGAGACAAGAACGAGGCAATCTTTTCTTATAAAGAAGTCCAGAATTGCCATGGCAAGGGCTGATCCTTCCTCCGGATCCGTTCCCGCGCCAAGTTCATCGAGGAGTATGAGTGATGCACGCGTGCTCTCTCTTAAAATGCCGGCGATTGCCCGCATGTGGCCGGAAAAGGTGGATAACGACTCCTCGATCGATTGTTCGTCGCCGATATCGGCATAGACCGCATCAAAAAGGGCAAGACCGCTCCCTTCTCCGGCCGGGATTTCCATTCCGAACTGGTTCATAACGGCGAAAAGACCTGCAGTTTTCAGGCAAACTGTCTTCCCGCCGGCATTGGGTCCTGAAATGATCAGAACCTGGGTATCATTTTCAATACGCAGATCGATTGGGACTGCTTTCCCTCCCAGTAGAGGGTGCCTGGCATGATTGAGGCGAATACCCCGCTGTAATTCTTCCGCCCGGATACACTTGTGCCGCAGACTGAACCGGGCGCGGGCATAGATCGTATCCAGAAAAGAGACAGCCCCGGCCAGCAGGTTAAGCGACTGAAGGTGCGCCCGTACCAGGGTAGTCAGCTCTTTAAGGATTTTAACAACTTCCTGCCGGTAGTTGTTTTCCTGTTCCACCAACTGGTTGTTTTTTTCAATTATGTCCAGTGGTTCGATATAAAGTGTCGCACCGCTGGAAGATACTTCGTGTATAATGCCCTTTACCCTGGCTCTGAAATTTGATTTTAACGGCAGGA
>JBFMGN010000635.1:0-2787 GCA_040752435.1 Spirochaetota bacterium | reverse complement strand
ATTTTCGACACTCGGAGTCCAGGCGGTCACAGAGTTTAAGCGGGTCTGGATTGCAAGAATCCTGCCGTTTCGGTCCAGTATCGGACCTCTTTCTACAAGAGGAGGGGAATCGGCGGTATCATTTTTCACATCCCGGTGCAGCACCATAATTGAAAAATATTGCCAGATTAGAAGCAGAACTATAATTCCGGTAAAAACAATAAAAATTCGAAATCTCATCTGATCTTCATTCACCCCAAACCTCTAAAACTATCAAAACCATACTCTTTGAGGAATTTTCCCATGGGCAATCACTTTTTCACAATCAACTTTCCGAAATTGTTTTCATCTTATTTAAAGACAAGTAATAGTAATATGAAGCGCCTTTATTGTCGATAGAACTATAAGAACATTATGCTTACATCAATCCACCAACAGAAAATCTATAAACGTCCTTTAAAAAAGAAACTATACGGCCGAAAGAGAGATACAGCGTGGCAGTGTGCTTTTATCTTAACCGAACCACAAATAGTGGCACCCGCGGGTAAGGCGATGATTAGCCGTTTTTTAAAGACGTTAAATCCAAAACTGCCCACTTCTTTCAGGAGAAGGTCAATCTATCTCGCCGGTTTTATTTTTATTGTTCTGTTCGGGATGTTTCTTTCATCCACCATCCCCGGAACAGGGATGACTTTCCCGGAAGGATTGATTATCCTGCCGGATGACTCTGAACTTGAAAATTTTTTATTCTACTACTTACAGCCGGAATCCGGAAATGATCAGGAAGAACCGGTTAAACTCCCGGATCCGGATGTTATGTCATCCCTTGAGCCATCGGTCTATACCATCAAAAAAAATGATACCATTTCCGGTATCGCCCAAAAGAATAAACTGGAGATCGGCACTCTTATCAGCTTCAATAATATTAAGGATGTTCGGAAGGTGAAAATCGGAATGGAACTAAGAATTCCGAGCACCGATGGAATTCTTTACAGAGTCAGAAGCGGTGATTCCCTAAGTGGACTTTCCCATCGGTTCGATGTGCCGCTTAATAACCTGGTGGATATAAATAATATCAACTCTTCTATTATTAGAATCGGCCAGGAACTTTTTATACCCGGTGAAAAAATGAATCAGTTCGACCTGAAAAGCGCCCTGGGTGAACTTTTTAAAATGCCTACAGTGGGCAGGATCAGCTCACCCTTCGGCATGCGCCCCGACCCTTTTACGAGCGTTTGGCGGATGCATTATGGTATTGATATTGCCAACGAGCGGGGAACTCCCATTTATGCCGCGATGGATGGTACGGTGGTTGGTCTGGGTACGAACATAAAGAGTTATGGAAAGTATATCATCCTCAAACATATAGGCGGTTATCAATCTATGTACGGTCACCTCGATAAATGGTTGGTTACTTTAGGCCAGCGGGTTTCCCAGGGTGTGAAAATCGGGGAAATGGGTGATACCGGCTTAACTACAGGACCGCATCTTCATTTTTCTATTTATAAAAACCAGATACCCGTTAATCCGGCGAAGTACTTATATTAACCGGCACCACCGGATGATCGAAGCTGCATTTACCTGCCATGGCAGTGTTTGTATTTTTTGCCGCTCCCGCAGGGGCAGGGATCATTACGCCCGACTTTCGGGTAGGCCCTTCTGACCTGGACCTTTTCCGGAGAGGATTCCTGCGGGGGGGTTGGATTTGCATTACCGAATTGATGCATTGCGCTGTGGCTTGCCTTAACGCTCTGAACACGCTCCGTCTGCGTAGCGGCACTGCCGTAGGCCTGGATTTTAACCTTGAGTACTTTTTTAGCAATGGCCGAACGAATATCCTGAATAAGCTTATCGAAAATCTCGAAACCTTCAAGCTTGTATTCAAGGAGGGGATTTTTCTGGCCATAGGCCCTCAAATAAACCGCTTCCCTTAAAGCCTCCATATTCTCCAGATGATCCTGCCACCGGGAATCTATATTCCTGAGATATTCAAAGCGTATGAACAGATTAAGATTTTCTTCACCGATCTGAAGTGCTTTATTCTGAATATCGGCTTTAAGGTCTTTTAGTATATACTCCTGAAGTTCCTCGAACTGCATTTGAACTATTTTATCTTCCGGCACTGAAGGGTTATAGAAAAAATTCTCCTTCAGGCTTTCCAGGAATTCCGTGAAGGAGGACGGGGAGGTCTCTTTGTTTTTGTAGTATGTATCCAGGTTGTCCATCACAATTTCATTCGCCCCGTTTAAAACCCTTTCGCTTAAATTATTATCCGCCAGAATTGCGTCTCGCTGAGCATAGATAAATTTTCTCTGTTCGTTTAAAACATCATCGTATTCCAAAAGGTGTTTTCTTATTTCGTAGTTTCTTTCTTCAACCCGTTTCTGGGCTCTTTCTATGGACTTATTTATCCAGGGGTGAAAGATGGGTTCTCCATCCCTCATACCCACCCTCGACATAAAGGATTTGAGATTTTCACCGCCGAACAGGCGCCACAGTTCGTCGTCCAGGGAAATGAAGAATCTCGAATTGCCCGGGTCTCCCTGTCGGCCGGAACGGCCGCGCAACTGGTTGTCTATTCGACGGGATTCATGGCGTTCTGTACCTAAAACATACAGCCCGCCGGCGTTTTTTACCGCCTCATAATCTTTTCGCCATACTTCCAGCTCATTTTCATATACTTTCCAGAAATCCTCCGGTGAAGCATCGGTGCCGCTTTTTTTTCTGGCCCTGAACTCCAGATTCCCGCCGAGTTTAATATCCGTGCCGCGGCCGGCCATATTGGTCGCAATGGTTACCGCGCCCCTT
>JBFMGN010000634.1:0-2790 GCA_040752435.1 Spirochaetota bacterium | reverse complement strand
TGTCCACCGCAATACCCTGTCCTCTAAAAATGAAGGATCCTTTTACGAGGCATTGTTTGAGAAGATGCTGCAAATCTCCATTTAATTTTGCTGCTCTATCGGCCTGGGCGACACA
This sequence comes from Spirochaetota bacterium, assembly GCA_040752435.1. Lineage (GTDB taxonomy): Bacteria > Spirochaetota > Spirochaetia > SPDA01 > JBFMGN01 > JBFMGN01. The sequence goes on along the minus strand of JBFMGN010000634.1, from coordinate 2,675 downwards.
ATAATCTTTGACCTCCTGATCCGGCTCATTCCGATACTTTTGACAGATATCCCTGCATCGATAAATCTCGGCAATTTTTTCTTCTATTTCCGTTACGATCCGCCCTAGCAAATAAATTGTATGCTGGGAGCTACGATGGCGCGATTCGTCGATAAGTCTGGTTCGTGCAGTGTCATAATGGTTTGGCGCGACGAATTCGATTACCGTCTGGATCGCCTCTCTTTCACCTGCAATTCCGGCAACAATGGAACCGCTCATCGTCTTGAGACCGGAAGTAACCACCAGGTTGTTATGAAGCTTAGTCGAAGGCAGCGGGCGAAAAGCTTCCTTAAGGGCCTCATTAAAGATCCGCCTCGTTTCCACGGTGCGAAGGGGAATCTGTGCCCTTTCCTGTTCAATATCGTTCAATTTCTCGCTGAAGAAGCGGAGATTGCCGTCCTGCTCGCCAAAGGGGACAATTGGGTCGCTGATTAATTCATTGGTTGCCTTTTCCACCTCTTCTTTACGGGATACAGTTTCTATCCCCGGATGCATCAGACTCGCAACATTATGAACGGTAACCGGCAGATTGCTTAATATCTGGAGTACCGCGACGGTCTTGCTGATATCTTTGTGAATCTTCGAGTCGGGATATCGAATGGTAAGTGCTTTATCGACGGATTTGTAAATAGAAGGGAAAGCGCGTCGGATGTCCTTTTCAAGCGCATCATAAAGGGTAACGGTTGTTGCCAACCAGCCTACTTCGTGCTCGGCAACCGGTTCTTGCCCCTCAACGCCTTCGATAAGGACGTCCTGCACGACTTTAATGGCAGACCGCAACCCGATGCCACCGGTGGATTTTGCCAGCGCACCGAGCAAATGCAGCAGGATATCGAAATGGGCCGGAAGAAATGGATAAAGGTTGACAAAGGTGGCCTTGTCAAAATCCGAGTCATAGTATTTTGCGTCCTGTAATTTGGTCCTGTGCCGGAGCCCCTGACCATGCTTGTCAAAAAGACTCCCCAGATAATCTTCACCTTCCGGCGACTTGCCGAGAAGACGGCGATAACAGATCTCCTTGATATCGCTTGATTCCAGATCGATCTGAATGGGAAAGCGGTCTTTGAGCTTGTAAAGTTCGGGTGAGTTGAGCGCGGCCCGGGGATCATCCTCGGTAAGAGTCTGTTGAGCCGTGCCGACAATCCATACTTTGCCCTCACCGATACTCTTGAGATTTTTTGCCAGACCATCCAAGTTCAAAATAAGATTCTGGCGAGAACCGACATATTGCCCAACTTCATCGATGATGAAAATAATATGTTGTTTGCCTGTTGTTTCGCGGACAATATCGATCATCTCCTGGACTCGTTCATTCTCGAACTGCACAAAATCCTTTGTTTCGGTCGAAAATGAGGTGGGACTTTTGAATAGCCCCGGATACATCTGGTGAGCAATCTCGGGAATCAGGCTGTCAACCACAAGGGGATCGTTCTGAACGCTGGTCCACTCCACTTCCAGGTCGTCCTGGATCTTTTGCTTGAATTCGTCGTAGCGGCCGTCTTTCTGCATCTTTCGCTCAAAGGCGGCTACTTTCAAATTCCGGGAATAACCTGCCCATTGCAGCACTTTGTAATAAAGCACGGTGGAAACATCTTCCATGGTGGCCCCGGCAAGCATTTCGCTAGCAAGATCCAACATGACAACTGCTGCGGGAAACCGTTTTGCCACGGTTGCAAGAAGGGCTTTGGTTTGTGGCTTGTGCAGGCGGTCCTGAAGATGTTGAAGAAAGGGAACTCCATCAATCTGGATCTTTTCGTCCAAGGCAGCGCCGAGATATTTGGTAAACGAACTTTTACCGGAACCATAAAAGCCGGAAACCCAGACACCTATTTCATTTTCGCCTCCCGCTTCCATAGCGGCCAGCATCTTGGACAGCAGTTTTTCAAATTGCTCCTCAATACTCTCGGTAACGACGTATTCCGATATTTCCGCCTTGAGCCGGGCTTCTTGGGAAATATTATAGGTAATAACCTTTTCGATGGTTCTGTAGATATTCTTGGAAGGATCGAACAGGGTTTTTATCTTTTTCATGACAGTGTTACCTGATTCTTTATTTTCAGCCCCCGACATGGACCGATCTGTAGTTCCCATCTTCTGGATAAAAGCCAAGAAATTTGAGCCTGGTCTTTCCCGTCCTCTCGCCTGGATACAGAAATACTGTTGTCACGTTGAACTTACCTTGCAACTGGCTTTCTATGGCGCCAATTCTCATATAGGGGTGCAGGGCCTCAAGGTCGGTAACCAGCAGGATCGCATTCACCTTTTCTTCAAGCTCAGAAAGTTTTTTATCGAGCCGCGACTGTAGAGACCCGTTTGAAAGCATATTTGCCAAAGACTGATTGGTTTTCTCCCATTGCGTAGGAGCCTTACTGTCTGCCGCGAGCCATATTTTTCTTAGAGGTGCGGTCGACAGTATCTCAGCAATATTTTCCGCAATGGAAAAGTTATGTACATCCCAGCCTTCGTTTTTCAATCTGGCTGTCCAAGCAGGCATCTGCCTTTTAACATCAATTATTTTAGACGGAGAAAAAATAAGATAATAAATCGGCTCAAAGCTGGCATGCCCAAGTTCTCTTCCTTGTTTAATACGTTCCAGGAGTTCGTTGAAATCATCTTTTAGTGACGGCATGGATCAA
>JBFMGN010000633.1:0-2795 GCA_040752435.1 Spirochaetota bacterium | reverse complement strand
AGTGTCTGAACTATAAAACGAATCTATCAAAATGTAACTGCACGTATGAACCATGTTCGCGAAAAGGTACGTGCTGTGAATGCATATCATATCACCGCTCGATGGGCGAACTGCCGGCCTGTTATTTTTCGGCAAAAACTGAAAGAAGTTACGACAGATCCATCCGCCGTTTTATTCACGAACAAGCGCGCTGATTTTTGATTCATGGATGAAGAAAGATTATACGAAGTTATAGATTTTATTCTTAACCAGGCGAGCGACAGTGAAATCGAAGTCATTGTTGCGGCCTTAAAACGCCGGCTTAAAGATACTCTAATAGGCGACGGCGAGCTGAATCCCGGAAAGATGGCCCGGACGATGGCTTCAAGTGTGGGCAGGCAGGTTCACGCGACCTCGGATCAAATCCGTAAGATGGTCAAGGATTTTGTAGCCGAACTGATAAAAAAGAATGCACCGGAAATTTCGGAAAAGGAGTTACAGACCCTTCTCGAGACATGGGTTCCCGACCGGAGATTGAAAGGCAGCCTGGAAAAAGAGGGTGAAATCGCCGGGACCCGGAAGGATACCCCGGAAAGCCCGGAGGCCGATGTGGTTAAAAGTAACCCGCCGGCACTGCCGAAAGATGTTCTTTTAACAATGATACGGCAGTTTGTCTCCTACAGTACTGGAGTTATGTCTGTAACCGAACAGGCCGGATTAAATGAAGATATACCGGATTGGAAGGCGAAGTATTGGGAACGTTTCCCTTACCGGATAAAAAAGATACTGTCGCTGTATTTAAAAGGGCAGATTGACGAGCAGGCGTGCTGGCAGAGGATATCATCAGAATTGACTGATTGAGGAAAGATTCGTTATGAGAGTGCCTGTAATTGTAATAGGCGAATTGAAATCGAGAGTTAAACGGGTTCTCCCGGAGGTGGTTGCTTTTCGGCCCACTTTGCATCAGTTTCCGGAGCCGAAATTATTGTGTAACAGGTCTTTCATTGCCTCGGAAAGCCGTTTTATACCAACTTCGATTTGAGATTCATTGGAATTTGAGAAGTTTAGTCGTAAAGTATTTTCGCCCCCCTCGAGAAAAAACGGATTTCCTGGAACAAAAGCCACGTTTTTTCGTATTGCACGATCAAACAGTTCCATCGCCGAGAGGTTTTTCGGTAATGTTACCCATAAAAACATTCCTCCTTCAGGCTTTGTGCAGGTGACTTCGGCGGGAAATGTTGTTTCAATCATGCTGATCATTTTTTCTCTTTGCCGTTTGTACACTGATCGTATTCGGGTAATGTGCGAATCTATGTCGTTATCTGAAAGATATTGATATACGACCCTTTGGGCGAAGTAATCCGTGTGAAGATCAGCCCCCTGTTTCGCCACCAAAAGTTTTTCCATAATATCTTTTCGGGCACAGATCCAGCCGATCCGGAAACTGGGAATGACTGTTTTGGAAAATGTCCCGAGCAGAATCGCGGTATCGCCCAGGTAAGTTTTCAAGGAAGGGAGGTCTTCTCCTATGAATCGTAACTCTCCGTAGGGGTTGTCTTCTATAAAAAGTGTGTTGTGCTGTTTTAAGAGGTTCGCCGTTACTTTCCTGTTTTCTTTGGAGTAGGTTATCCCGGAAGGGTTTTGGAAGTTCGGTATTCCGTAAAAAAATTTTACAGGGTGTGATGTAAGAAGCTTCTCTAGTAGTTCGGTATCAGGTCCATGGTCGCATAACGGAACGGTACAAAAGTGGGGCTTGTATAAAGAGAGCGCCTGGATTGCTCCAAGGTAACCGGGACGTTCAATAATAATCGAATCACCTTCATTTAAAAAGATTTTTCCTAACAAGTCCAGTGCCTGCTGTGAGCCGTTGGTAATAAGTATTTCTTCCGGCAGGATATTCAAACCATCCTTTTTCCTGTAGCGTTCGGCAATATAACTCCTTAAAGGCAGATAGCCTTCGGAGGTACTGTACTGTAGAGCGTTCTTTCCATCGGATTCAAGGACTTTAACGCACGCCGCTTTTATTTCTTCGACCGGAAAAAGTTCCGGGTTAGGGAGGCCTCCGGCAAAAGATATAATCTCCGGATTAACGGTGACTTTTAAAATTTCCCGGATAAAAGATTTCGGGATATTTCGTATCCTTTCTGAGAAGATAGTGTCCATAAAAAGGCTCTCCCTTAAGCTAGCTGTATTCAGAATATATCTTTTTTACTTCGTCGGCAATTATCTGTTTGCCTTTATGTACCCGCCGGTCATCATGATTATATCTTTCACGCTTGTATCTTTTCCGGCGGGAACGGTGTATTTTCAAAGTTCCATTTTAATACCGTTTATCAGCATAATCAACCCAGCCGCCGGCCTCGATTAAGTCGCGGTCGAAATCATTTAAGGCAAAAAAGATTTCCTCTGCCTTTGGTTCGGATTTTATTACGAATTTTTTTCCAAGCCAGTCCGTTTGGATAGTTGTTTCTTTTCCGGCATATTCATTGAAAAGATGCTCTATGGTCGGTGTGGGAAGTTCTACCGCCAAAAGCCCGCAGTTAAACATGTTCTGCCTGAAAATTCGTGCAAAGCTTGCCGCAATTACCAGGTTGATGCCGTTGACTTCCAGGGCCCAGGGTGCATGTTCCCGGGAAGAGCCGCAGCCGAAGTTTTCCCGGGAAATTATTACACTTTTCCCAGGGATATCCTTTTTGGCGGAAAAACCTTCCAGCTTAAGGTCCTCCAGCAAATAAGGCTTCAGTGTTTCTTTTGTAATTTCGGTAAGATATTTTGCCGGTATTATTTCATCGGTATTAATATCCGATCGATCAAGA
>JBFMGN010000632.1:0-2797 GCA_040752435.1 Spirochaetota bacterium | reverse complement strand
ATATTTAATTTAAGCGACAGGGTTATTGTCATGTATGAAGGAAAAATAATAGGCGATGTGCCGGTTGGGGAAGCTTCTAGAGAAAAGATTGGACTTTGGATGAGCGGGATAACTACGTGATAAAGCTTAAGATCGTCAAACGCAAACCATTGCCAGGCTGGGCTAAAGTGGTAATTCCCGTGGCAGCCATTATAAGCGTACTCGTTCTTTCCGCCATACCGATTCTTATTGCAGGCGGCGGTTTGTGGAAGTCGTATTATTACCTGTTTCGCGGTGCACTGGGAACCCGGTTTAACCTCCTTGAAACCTGTGTGAAAGCCAGCCCGCTCCTCTTTACAGGTCTCTCCGTTGCATTTGCCTTCAGGGCAAAATTCTGGAACATTGGCGCGGAAGGACAACTGCTGGCAGGCGCCCTGGCTGCAACGTGGATGGGCATCAATTTTACCGGTGTGCCTGCTTTCATGCTTTTGCCGGTTATCATTGTTGGAGGGTTTTTGGCAGGTGGTATCTGGGCCTCTGTGCCTGCCATCCTTAAAACAAAGCTGAAGGTTGACGATGTTGTTTCTACCCTGCTCCTGAATTATGTCATGCTGCATATTATGGGCGCCCTTCTGTTTGGCCCCCTACAGCAGCCTGGTTCAAGCTGGCCCCGTTCTTCAGAAATTCTGGAAGCTGCCAAATATCCGGCCCTCGTGGCGCGTTCCCGGTTCCATCTGGGAGTTCCAATGGCTCTTGTTGCAGCCTGCCTGCTCTGGTTTATAAATGTGAAAACCGTGTTTGGATACCGGTCTAAAGCCGTGGGAGTCAATATCCAGGCTGCCCATTTCGGCGGAATAGATACTACAGGTATCATTTTAAAAACTGCGCTCCTTTCGGGCGGACTGGCGGGGCTGGCCGGCGTCGGGGAACTCTGTGCCCTTCAGTACCGGCTGATTATGGATATCTCACCGGGTTATGGGTATTCCGGTATCGTAATTGCCATGCTGGGAAATCTCCACCCTATCGGTGTATTGTTTTCTTCCTTGTTTTTCAGCATCGTTATTGTAGGTGCCCAGACTATGAGCCGAATGACAGGCGTCCCAGCCTACATAGCAGAGGTTATTCAGGGATTGTCTCTGATGGTGATGCTCATTTGCCTGCTTTTTACAGAGTATAAAATAAGGGTAATTCGAAAATGATTGCTCAAGTATTCAGTCTGACTTTCTTAACCGGTTTACTCGGCGCTACCCTGCGCATGGCGACACCGATTATCCTGGCCACATTAGGAGAAATTATTGCGGAACGTTCCGGCGTGCTGAACCTTGGAATCGAAGGGATCATGCTTATGGGGGCAATGACAGGGTTCCTCATTACCCTGACTTCGGGCTCTCTCTGGACCGGGGTATTGGCGGCTGCCCTGGTAGGAATGATTCTGTCTTTACTTATGGCCTTTTTGGCAGTCTACCTGGGATTAAGCCAGCACGTAAGCGGTCTTGGCATCACCCTTTTTTCCACCGGACTTGCAATGTTTATATACCGCCTGAAAGTCGGTTCTCCTCTCGTGCCGCCCACAGTGGCTCCTTTTACCACGGTGCCCATACCCCTGCTTTCCAAAATCCCGTTAATCGGCCCCAGTATTTTTAACCAGTACATCCTTACCTACCTGGCTCTTATTCTTATCCCTATTATTTCGATGGTTATTTATAAAATGGACGTTGGACTGAAAATAAGGACCGTCGGGGAGAACCCATTTGCAGCGGACACCGCAGGGATTAATGTCAATTTAACGCGAACCCTGTGTCTGATTGCCGGAGGCGGGCTGATGGGAATCGGAGGCTCTTTCCTGACATTGGCCCATCAGAATATGTTTTTAATCGATGTAATTGGGGGCAGAGGCTGGATAAGTATCGCCATGGTTATTTTCGGCAACTGGAACCCCCTTAAGGGTTCGGTGGGTGCGCTGATCTTCGGTTTTTTGGACGGCCTTCAATTGCGCCTCCAGGGGCTTGGTTTCCGCGTGCCCTTTGACATGTTTTTGATGATCCCTTACCTGATGACTATTGTCGCCCTGGTTGGGGTTTCCCGAAAAGCCAGTGCGCCCAAGGGGCTGTTAAAACCGTACCGCCGGGAGGAAAAGGGCAGTTGAACTCTTTCACTTCTACCTGATAATTTTATACGAAAGAGCCAATTTCAAAAATCAGGGGGAATTAGCCACGGAATTACACGGAAATATTTTGAATATTTACAATACAAAGAAATACTAAATTTCTTATATTCCGTGTTTTTCCGTGTGATTCCGCGGCTTACTATTTTTGCAAGAGCCTTGAAAGGGGATTTATAAAAAAAGAATTGGGGAGAGTAAGTATGGATCTGATTATTCGTAATGCCCGCTTAAGGGACGGGAAAGAACTTAAAGATATCGCCATTAAAAACGGTCTTTTTGCGGCCGTGGAACAGAATCTCAACGCCCGGGGAGTTAATGAAATTGATGCAAAAGGAAATCTTGTAAGCCCGCCCTTTATAGATCCGCACCTCCATTTGGATGCTGTCTTGAGCGTAGGCGACCCGGGCTTCAATATGTCAGGAACACTTCTGGAAGGCATTCAAATCTGGGGAGAGAGGAAAAAATACCTTACCAAAGAAATTATAAAGAGTAATGCCGTTGAAGCCGTCAAGTGGGAAGTAGCGAACGGAATTCTCAAGATCAGGGCGCATGCGGACACAACGGACCCTTCCCTCCTGACGGTCGAGTCGCTTTTAGAAGTAAAGGAGGAGATGAAGGCTCTGGTAGATATTCAGATTGTCGCTTTTCCCCAGG
>JBFMGN010000631.1:0-2800 GCA_040752435.1 Spirochaetota bacterium | reverse complement strand
GACTTCTTCGAAAAGAACTTGTGCATGACCTAAAGTGAAGCAGAGAAGGCATGTGGAAATAAGCCGTGCTGCGAGCGATCCAGGCGGCACTTCGATGCGGGGAAATGATTGATCTGATGTGGGAAGAGATACGGAGTGGAATAAAATGGGCGATTTAAATAATTCCCAGGTTCTTTCCCTCTTCACCGCAAATTTCGAGGATGGTATCCAGGTCCTGGTCGGTATGGGTCGCCATATAGGAAGTGCGGATCAAGGTTCGATCAGGCGGTACTGCCGGGCTTACCACCGGATTCACATAGACGCCGCGTTCAAAGAGGTTTTTCCAGAAGAGGAAAGTTTTTTCCATATCACCGATGATGAGTGGGATTATCGCAGTCTCGGCTGTTCCGGTGTTGAATCCGAGATCGTTAAAACCCTTAAGCATTTTCCGCGCAATTTCCTGCAGTCTTAAAACTCTTTCCGGTTCTTGTTCAATAATTTCGAGAGATTTCATGACGGCCGCGATACAGGCGGGGGGCATACTGGCGCTGAAAATGAGCGGCCGTGCAAAATGCTTTATGTAATCTACAACTTCCGCTTCACCGGCGATAAAACCCCCGATTGAACCGAAGGATTTTGAAAAGGTACACATGGTAATATCTGCCAGATCCGGGCTGCCGAAATATTCAGTTGTTCCCCGCCCGGTATTTCCGATAACGCCGATGGCATGAGCTTCATCCAGATAGAGCGCGGCGTCATATTTTTCCGCCAGTGCTTTCATCTGTGGAAGCCTGGCGATATCCCCCTCCATACTGAATACCCCGTCGGTCACTATAAGTTTCGCCTCTTTTTCCGGGATTGCGGATAACTTCATCTCCAGATCTTTCATATTGTTATGTTTAAACCGGTGAATCTGGACGGAGCGGCTTATGCCGAGGGACATAAAAATTCCATCCATTATGGAGGCGTGGTTAAGTTTATCCGTTAAAATATGCTCATCCCGCCCGACCAGAGCAGAAATGGCACCCAGGTTTGTCTGGTAGCCGGTGGTAAAACAGAGGGCGGATTTTTTGCCTACAAACGCTGCCAGACGTTCTTCAAGCTCTTCGTGTAACGCCAATGTACCGTTCATGAAACGGGAACCTGAACAGCTCGTGCCGTAGGTTTCTATGGCTTTCATGCTGGCCTCGCGTACACGATCATCCAGGGACAACCCAAGGTAATTATTGGAGCCGGCCATAATGACTTCACGCCCCTCGATTATCACCTTTGTCCCCTGGCTCCGCTCGATCGGCCGGAAATAGGGATAAATCCCCTTCTCTCTAACCTCGGCCGCATCTTTAAAATCGTAGCATTTTCTCAAGACCGCTATCGTATTATTTACCAGCAAAAAAATACTCCTTCCCACCCCGGATTTTCAGCACGTGGTATTCTTGTATAAAGGCTTAGTGTATGTCAAGCCTTCGCGTTGACCTGTTAAAAATATAACCGGAAGGGATGCCCATTATACGGGCTTCTCAGCCGGCCGCCATGCGCGCCCTGACCTTTCGGATGGACCCTCTGAACACCCCGGGAGATTCCATTTTGATGCTGGTCAGAGCGGCGGCAAAGCGAACCGCTTCTTCAATCCCGTGAGAATGCCTCCAGGCCAGGTACGCAGCGAAGCAGGTATCCCCCCGGCCCGTACGGCCCAAGAGGGTTTTTGAGGTAAAGGGAGCCCTGTAAATTCCCTTCCCGTCATAAACGATCACTTCTGTGTTGTGGGTAATCATTACTTCCCGGGCACCCATTCCATGAAGGAGCTCTGCGGCGCGCTCGCGGTTTGTCTCCCCGGTCAGGATTTCCGCTTCAGCCGCATCGGTCTTCAGGTAGGTTATAAGGGGAAGGAGCCTCTGCTTGTTCTCCCAATCCTTAAAGACAAGTTTCCCGCCCTCGTCTATGCGGAGGACCCCCTGCACATCCAGGGCTAGCTGAGCTTTGCGGGCCAGGGTTGGAATCAGTTCATCGGGGATCTCCCCCCGGAAAAGACCGGCCAGGTGGAAAATACGGGTCTTAAGCTCGGGAATATCTTCCGCCGTGAAAGAGTCGGCCTGGGAAAGGAGGGTGATCGTCCGGCGCTCCCGATCCTCGGTCAGGTAGACGTTCCGGAGGGAAGTAGTTTGAGGAGAATCGATTATGACGAAGGTAATCCCGTGCTTCTTGTATGGTTCGAGCAGTTTTCTATCCGAGGAACAGGCCTTGGTTACTACCAGAACTGAAGCGCCCGCTTTTCGCGCCGATACCGAGGAATATACCACCGCACCGCCTACTAGTTTCTCTTCCACTCCTCCGTAGACAAGCACATCCTTCGAGATATGACCGATCATGATAATGTCGTAATGGGCCGCTTTCATAATCAAGCCTCCTCCAGAGGTATGATATACAGGCTTTTTTTCTTAAGAAAGACGCTCACCTCCTCACCGCCCTTAAAAACGATTTGATCCTGGGGATCGGATATTTCCACCGTCAAAACCCTGCCCGCCACGCCGATTTCATAGACCAGATGCGAGCCGAGATAAACCGATTCTCTGATACTCCCGACCAGGGTTCCAGACCTTTTCGGCTCAAGCAATATCGACTCTGGTCGTACCGTCAGCAGGACTTTGTCTCCTGCCTGGAAACGGTTTTTAGCCATGGGTGCCTGGATCTTTACTCCTAAAAGGTCCAACTCCGCCTCATCCGGGGATAACAGGCGGTCAACCCGGCCTTCCAGAAAATTGGCCTTACCGATGAAATCGGCTACAAAACGATTTATCGGGTGCGCATAGATCTCCTGGGGAGT
>JBFMGN010000630.1:0-2807 GCA_040752435.1 Spirochaetota bacterium | reverse complement strand
TGGTTCTCTTTTCGGCTTCCTTTTTAAGTTTCCTGCCCCTGCAGACCCTCTTTGAAATACCCGGATTCCCCTCTATCATAAAGAAAACAACGCACGCTGTGATAGTCGGTTATTTTCTGCAATTCCGGCTCTTCCACTTTACAAATCTCTCTTGCAGCCTTGCATCGCGGATGAAACCTGCATCCGGAAGGAAAATGCAGCGGATCGGGCACGGTACCGGTAATCACCTCCAGCCGTCTTTTCCGCTGGTCCGTCAATCTCGGTATTGAATTGTACAGTGCAATGGTATAGGGATGTTTCGCATCCTGGAAGATAGTCTTTACATTCGCGTATTCCACCGCCTTTCCGGCATACACCACCACCACGTTGTCCGCCACTTCTGCGATTACCCCCAGGTCGTGGGTAATCATCATTACCGACATCCCGATCTCTGTCTTTATTTTCTTGATGAGTTCGAGAATCTGCGCCTGAATCGTCACGTCCAGTGCGGTGGTAGGCTCATCGGCGATAAGCAGCTTCGGTCGGCAGGAAAGTGCCATGGCGATCATCGCCCTCTGCCGCATTCCACCGCTTAAGTGATGGGGATATTCGTCGATCCGTCGCTCTGGTGATGGGATTCCCACCAGCTTCAGCATCTCCACCGCGTTCTTTTTTGCCTCGGTTTTATTGAGGTTCTGATGGAAAACGATGGTCTCGACGATTTGATTACCAATGGTGTACACCGGGTTCAAAGAGGTCATCGGTTCCTGGAAGATCATGGAAATATCGTTTCCCCGGATCTTTCTCATTTCCGCGGGAGTCTTTTTTAACAGGTCTTTTCCCTCAAAAAAAATCTCTCCCGCTACGATTTTCCCAGGCGGTGAGTCTACCAGTTGCATGATGGAGAGGGCTGTGACACTTTTCCCGCATCCCGACTCTCCTATCACCCCGAGGGTTTCTCCCCATTTAACGGAGAGATCCATCCCATCCACCGACCGGCTCGTACCCTCGGCCGTATAAAAATAAGTTTTCAGGTTCCCGACTTCCAGCAAAGTATCACCCAACCCCCTCTTTACACTCAGTAGTTGGTTGTTATGCTTTTCTGCCATGGTCTCTTATTCCCCACGGAGCCGGGGATCGGTAATGTCGCGGATGCCGTCTCCAAGCATGTTGAACGAAAGAATGGTTATGAGAATACTAAAGCCCGAGTAAACCGAGACCCAGGGCGCGTTTATAAGCACGATGATTCCCTCCCGGATCATATTTCCCCAGGTAGGTGTGGGAGGCTGAACCCCCAGGCCGATGAAGGCCAGGTTTGCTTCCAGCCGGATTGCCACCCCGATCCAGAGCGTTCCGGCCACCAGCAGTTCGCCGAAAAGATTTGGGAAGATGTGGCGGAGAATAATCCGGGGCGTTTTTACTCCCAATGCCTGGGCCGCGATCACGTACTCGTTTTCCTTTATCGAAAGCATGGAGCCGTAAGCGAGACGGGCGAATCTCGGGGTCATTACAATGCCTATGGTAATAACCAGGTTCACCAGGTTCGATCCCAGCGCGGCAGTTACGGCAATGGCCAGGATTAAATCGGGAAAACACATGAGTACATCAACGCTTCTCATAAACACGGTTTCCACTTTCCCCCTGAAGAATCCGGCTATCATCCCCATGGTCGTGCCGCAGACCATCCCGAACAGGACCGATGAAACACCGATTATAAGGGAAATCCGGCTGCCCCAGATAATCCGCGCCAGGACATCCCGGCCGAAATCGTCCGTGCCCAGGAGATGCCCCTTAGTCGAAGCGGTAAGGCGGTTGTAGGGATTCTGGACGAGGGGATCGTACGGAGCGATCCACTTGGCAGAGACGGCCACAAGAACAATCAAAATGGCAATAACCCCACCGGCAAGGGCGGTTTTATTTTTTAAAAAGGTAGTCCACGCCTTTCTCGTTTGAGTTATTTCTTGCGGTATCAATTGTCTTTTTTGCTCCAACATCTTCTGTTTCTGAAAGCGTGTCTCTTTCTCTAGTGATACTTGATGCGAGGATCGATTAAACCGTAGATCAGGTCGGTCAGCAGGTTTACCACCACTACAATTATTGCGTAAATTACCATTACCGACTGGAGGGTGGTATAATCACGCTGTTTTATGGCCCCCACCATGAGCTTGCCCAGCCCCGGCCTGGAAAAAACAATCTCCACCATGACCGAAGATCCGATAAGCACAACCACGTAAAGCCCGCCCAGAGTAACGATGGGAATGAGGGCATTCCTCAAGGCATGCTTGTAAATTACCATTCTCTCCAGCAGGCCTTTTGAACGGGCCGTTCGCACGTAATCCTGTCGAAGAACGTTCAGAAGGGAGGATCGGGTCATTCGGGTGATATACGCCGTCATAATCAATCCGAGGGTGAGAGCGGGAAGGAAAAGATGAGCCAGGTTATCCCCTAAATCGAAAAGCTCGCCTCCGCCCACCACCGGGAAAAGTTTTAACTTTATTGCAAAAACAAGCATCAAGAGTACGCCAAGGTAAAAGGCAGGAATGGAAAGACCGAGTAAAGAGAAAACCCGGTTAAAATAATCTATAAAACTGTTACGGCGAACGGAGGCAGATATCCCCAGGGGAATTCCCAAAAGATAACCGATGAGAATTCCGCAAAAAGTGAGCTCGAGGGTATAGGGGAGAACCCTGGCAATCTGTGTTACCACCGAATACCCGGTTATAAGGGATTTTCCAAGGTCCCCCCGCAGAAGGGAAGCGAGAAATTTCAGGTATTGAAGCCAGAGAGGATCGTTTAATCCCATTTTCTGCCGGAGCGCCTCCACCGCT
>JBFMGN010000063.1:0-10002 GCA_040752435.1 Spirochaetota bacterium | reverse complement strand
CAAAAGCTTGCTAAACTAAAAAACATTGCATCGAAACCTTATCTGGAACAAATTACAATAGCCGATTTGAAAAAAGTGATCCAAAAATACAGTCTTAACATTGAGATTGTCCGTGTAAAGGGCCAAGAGATGATAAAGTTCGATTCATCAGACAAGTGGGCTATTCTGAGGCTTCTCGATGATGACTATCTTGAATCAGTTATGACAGGTAACAGGTATGAGGTCAACTCAAAACGGGATTTGACAAGTTAGGATTTTAATGAAGGTTGCAGCCTTACCGGTTCAGAAAGAGAAACCGCCGTACTGCCAGGCGCTGGCTCGTGTTTCTGTCTCCCGGTAGTCTCTCTTTACGATCTCTTATATCATCTTCCCCGGATTCAGAATACCCTTCGGGTCTAACGTCTTCTTTATAGATCGCATCAATTCCACGTTAATCTCTCCCAGGTTGTGTGCCAGAAAGTCCCGCTTTACCAGGCCTATTCCGTGTTCGCCGGAGATAACTCCATTGCGGGCTGACACATCCCGGTAGAGTTCCGCCTTGACCTTTTCATGAGTCGCCTGCCACCCGGGAACTTCTTCCCCGAGGAGACCGTCTTTAATTGTTACTCGCATGGAATGAGTATGAACATTACCGTCGGCTGCATGTCCGTAAGTAGGCAGGACTGTTTTTAAGCGCTGTTCCAGTTGGTGTACAAACTGAACGTGCCCGCTAATTTCCGACCGTGGGACGCATATATCAAACAATTCCACCATTCCGGGGCGTAACGACTCGTACAACATACTCCGGATTTCAAGAATGTCCGCCTGGCGCTCCTTGTTTTCCGCGATGAGTACATTCAATGCATTGTGGGCTTCCATTACCGCCGCCAGCTTTTCCGCATATCGCAGCACCTCGTCTTCGCTGCTCCCGTCCAGCATGACCATGAGGGAAGCGCTGCCTTCGTGGGCAGGCCAGTTCTTTTTTATTAGACGTTCGGAACAGTGAATGGCGGAATGTTCCACAAATTCCACTGCCAGAGGAACAATGCCGGATTTCAGGATTGCCGGAACAGTCTGGATTGCATCGTCCACCGTTTTATACGGCACAACGAGGGTATTGAGAGCGCCGGGCGCCGGCAGCAGAGCCAGGGTCACCTGGGTAATGATTCCCAGTGTGCCCTCTGAACCGATCATGAGGTCCAGTAGATTATATCCCGTGGAGGACTTGATAAATTTCCCGCCAAGTTTGACAATCCTGCCGTCTGCCAACACTACCCGGAGACCAAGAACAAAACGCTTTACCGTTCCGTATTTGACTGCCCGGGCCCCGCCGGCATTGGTGGCCACTATACCGCCTGCAAAAGCACCTTCGTCCCCGGGATGGGGCGGGAAAAAAAGGCCGGCCTTTTCTACCTCTTGATGCAGCCGGCTTAGAGTTACTCCCGCTTCCAGGGTAATGGTATGGTTGTCCGTATCCACCTCTGCAAGCGTGTTCAGCCGCTCCATGGAAAGAACAATGCTGTCATCCAACGGCACGCAGCCCCCGGAAAGACCGGTGCCTCCCCCGCGAACTGTTACCGGAATATCCATCCGGCTGCAAAGTTTGACGATTTCGGCAATTTCTCCTTCATTCGCGGGTCTGATCACTGCCCCGGGCATCCGGGCGATGGATTTCTGTGCAAACTCGTCGTGGGAATAAGGCTCCATATCAGGGATAGCAGTAATAATATTGTGCTCCCCGACAATAGCGGCCGCGTGTTTCAACCATTCCGACAGGATAGCCATATACAATCCTTACGGTTCAACCCTTGAACCAAGGACTTTCAGGAACTGCTTCATCCACTCCGGATGGGCGGGCCATGCAGGGGCAGTAACAAGGTTTCCGTCGGTTACCGCATTTGAGAAGGTAGCGTTTACCTTTTCCATGCTGGCTCCTACAGCAGTACATTCCGGACCGACAGCAGGATAGGCAAGACAGGTCCGGCCCTTTAAGACGCCAGCGGCTGCAAGTATCTGGGGACCATGGCAGATTGCAGCAATCGGTTTGCCTGCATCGGCAAAATACCTGGTTATCTCGATTACTCGGGGATTAAGGCGGAGGTACTCAGGAGCCCTTCCACCGGGAATAACCAATGCGTCGTATTCCTCCGGTTTTACCTGGTCAAAGGCAGCATTCAGCATGAAACGATGTCCCGGCAGCTCGGCATAGGTCTGATCCCCTATAAAGTCGTGGACGGCTGTCTTGACTGTATCCCCGGCCTTCTTGTCCGGGCAAACGGTATGCACCGTGTGTCCCATCATGGTCAAAATCTGGAACGGGACCATCACTTCATAGTCTTCAACAAAATCGCCTGCCAGCATCAGGATTTTTTTAGAAGCCATCTTTTCCTCCTGGAATTTTTAAGATGCTATAGATAATAGAATACAAGCTGCCGGATGTAAAGATAAAAAAGACCTTAAAAGATATTCCTTTTCCAGCCTCTGTATCCATTGAACGATTTTCGGGTTTGTAGATTTTTTATAAGCTCCGAAATCAGGTATGTTTCCCGGGATAAACTCTTATTGCTTTCAGCGATTATTTCACTGGATATACGTGCCGAATGATAGTACCTCAGCAAGCCGATCTTTAGCGGGCTATTTCCATGTATCGGTACAGAGATCCGAGCCGGGTTTCCCGCTTTAGCGTAAATGTGATGACTTCCCTTCGTTCTTCGCAATTCCCAGCCTTTTTCCTCAAGCTGCTTTGCGAGGTCCTTCCCTGAAATGGCCTTCACACCGCGATCTCGAGGACTTTATCCTTTTCTGTTACCTTGACGTCTTTTATGTCCACGGACAAGCAACCCTCGACGGCCTCATAGATGTTTCCCAGAAGTTCATCGAATGTCGCGCCCTGTGTGACGCAACCTGGAATGGATGGAACTTCCGCCCAATAGCCTCCCTCTTCCGCTTCATGAACGATTACTTTGAGTTTCATAAAATCACCTCACTCGTGTTTTCAAGAGCACATAACAACAATTATACAATCTGTATAAACCGGTAAATACAAACTCCTTCTTTCTCTATAAGAAGTTGCCGTGCCTTCTTATTCATTCGCTAACGCTTATCATGCCAAACAATCGAGGTTCGGTCAACAGGAGGTTATGAAGCAAAAAATGTAGAAAAAGTTGATCTTAAAAAGTTCTAAGCTCCCAAAAACTCACTTTCATATCAGCGACGATGCCTCCTTTTTCAGCCTCCGTGGCGCAAAGAAAAGCTGCGGCACAAGGCCGACAAGTATCAAGCGAAGTGCAGTTCAAACGAGAGATCGACAGTGGCTAAGTTGATGGCCGTCCAGACTGGGATAACTGTTGCCGTAGCCAAAACCCTGGCCATCCGCGCACACCGAGAAGTAGCCGAAGAAAACCTTGGGGTTAAGCGCCGCCAGCACGTTGTCTTCGGCGGAGTGCTTGTATGCCGTGTTCAACCAATTCACCGGGCACTTAAAATCACTCATGGAACGCTCACCCACGGATCTTCTATCGGCTAAATATAAATTAGTCAATAATTATATTTTATTATAAATATATTTTCTTTCAATTGATAATCGATTGATGGAATAATTCAGCATTATCGGACTTTGTCAAGGCTGCCCGAGGAAATGATTGATATCATTGGTGCGCAGGATTAAAAAAATTATTCATCTATCTACTTGACATTTTCAATTAATCGAGATTATTCTTTCAATCGAAAATATTACAGGCAATGGGACAATGTCTAAATCTGTGCTTACCATCAGTCATATGGGGTACGGCGGAAAATATCCCCGGAATACTCTCCTTTCATTAAGAAAAGCGGCCGACATAAATGCGGATTTAGCTGAGATCGATGTTCAGCTTACCAAAGATCATCATTTTGTCCTTCTGCATGAAAATGATTTTTCCGAGCATTACAGTGCCGGCGGCCGGCCTTCCGAAATGACGCTCGCAGAGGTGAGAAAAATCGATGCCGGAGTACGGTGTGATCCCAGGTATGCAGGCGAGAAGGTGCCTACGTTGCAGGAAGCTTTTGAGTGTATTTTAAACTATCCGATGAATCTTTGCATTGAGTTTAAGATAAAACCGGAAAATGATCCGGCCGAGATCGCGGCATATGCAGACCGGTTCTTTCAAGCGTCCGCTTTTTGGGGAAGATTCGTTATCAACTCCTTTAATCGTGATTTTCTTGCCCTTATGAAAAGAAGGGATAACCGCTACAGGATCCTGTACGATCTCAATCTGAAAGATATGGATTATGATATTGAGAGTTTGGTCGCGGCTGCCATCCGGCTTCAGGCGGACGGCGTTGAGCATCCTTATGCCGGACTGAATGAAACGGCTGTTTACGAGCTGCATAGAAACTGCCTAAGCGTCTGGGTATGGACCGTTAACGAGCGGGAAGAGATTGCCCGCATGATCGATATGTCCGTGGACGGTATTTTGTCCGACTATCCCGACCGGGTAATTGAGGTGATTCATGAGAAGATGCTTCAGGATTAATCCTGAAGCATCATTTCTACAGATATGGAGGAAAAAATGGGCACAGCGAACAATGAAGGGGCTATGTACCTGAATGCATCCCTTGCCTGCGAGAAACGGGCAGCCGATCTCTTGAAGAGAATGTCCCTGGATGAAAAAATCGCCCAGTTACAGGCCGCGTCTGTGGACCTCTGGAAGATCAGCCGGAACCTGTTTCCCTATCTTACACCGGACCAGAGGGACAGGCTTGCAAATACCCTGTTGAAAAACCCGGAGAGCAACATGGTGGATATTTATGAATCGATCTCCGTTAACGAATGGCTTAATAACTGGAAGGCAAAGGTCATCGCCGGGGATGGAATCAGCATCGGGCATTTAAGCTATCCCCTGCGCTATTTTTCGCCGGCTGCCGGAGCCGACTTTGCAAATGCAGTAAAAAAATATGTAAAAGAAAACACGCGGTTGGGCATCCCGGTCCTGTTCCATGAAGAATGCCTGCACGGCTGTGCCGCCAAAAGCTCCACCAGTTTCCCGCAATCAATCGGTCTGTCTTCAAGTTGGAATCCCGGTCTCGTCTACCGGGTTGCAAAGGCTATCGGGAAGGAAGCCAGGGCCAGGGGCATACACCAGGGTTTGTCGCCGACCATAAACATTGCCAGGGATCCACGGTGCGGCCGGGTTGAGGAAACTTACGGGGAGGATCCATTTTTAACCTCAGCTCTTGCAGTTGCCTATACCAGGGGGCTGCAGAGCGAGAAGGTTGCGGCCGCCTTGAAACACTATGCGGCGAACTTCGTTGGAGATGGTGGAAGAGACTCCAGCGAAATCCACTTTTCCGAAAGGATACTAAAGGAGGTTTATTTCCCGGCCTTTAAGGAGGCAGTGCAGAAGGGGAACGCTTTGTCAGTTATGAGCGCATACAATGCGATAGATGGTGTTCCGTGTTCGGCCAATTCCTGGCTGTTATCAAAGGTCTTGCGGGAAGAATGGGGATTCAAAGGTATGGTTGTATCGGATTACGGCGCCGTCGGCCATCTTGTATCACGGCACAAAACGGCGGAAACGAAGGCCGATGCCGCCCGCCAGGCGGTTACATCCGGACTGGATATCGAGCTGCCGGAGAGCGATTGCTATAAGGCACTTACTCATCTTGTTACGGAAGATGAGATTTTACAGAGGGCCGTGGATGATTGTGTCTACAGGCTTCTTTATGTAAAGTTCGCATTGGGGCTTTTTGATGAAGATGACCTGGACCCTGACTACGCCGAAAAAATCACCCACTGCATAGAACACCGGGCCTTAGCCCTGGAAGCCGCCCGCGAATCGATAGTGCTGCTTAAGAATACTGGTATACTGCCGTTGACCAAAAAGATCCGTTCGATAGCCGTGATTGGTCCCAACGCTGCTAAAGGCAGGCTGGGTGGATACAGTGTCTATAACGCTTCCCCGATAAGCCCGCTTGAGGGAATTCGCAGCAGGGCTGGCGGCCACATCGAAGTCCGTTTTGCCGAAGGCTGTAGTCTTACCGGAAGCTCTAAGGCAGGCTTCGAGCAAGCGCTGGAATTATCCCGCCAATCGGATGTTGCCGTTTTATTCATGGGCAATTCCTCCGGTACAACGGAAGGAGAACAGTTCGACCGGAGTAATCTCGATCTCCCAGGGGTCCAGGAAGAATTAATCCGGATAATCTGTACCTGCGCCCGACCCGTTATTGTGGTTCTTATCGGGGGAAGCAGCGTAACTATGTCGAAGTGGGTCGAATACCCCGCCGCTATAATTGAAGCCTGGTATCCGGGTGAGGAAGGAGGGAATGCAATTGCGGATGTGCTCTTCGGACTGTACAATCCCGGCGGTAAACTGCCGTTAACCTTTCCCAGATCTATCGGCCAGCTTCCTCTCTACTACAATCATAAACCTTCCGGCCAGGTGTACGATTATGTCGATTTAAAGGATGATCAATCTCTTTTCCCCTTCGGTTTCGGCCTAAACTATTCCAGCTTCGAATACCGCGATCTTATAATCGCTCCGGCCAGGGTAGATAAAGGGGAAAAAGTCGAAATAAAGTTACACGTGAAAAACTGCGGTGACTATGACGGGGATGAAATCGTACAACTGTATATTCATGATTCGTTTTCATCAGTCTCACGGCCGGTCATTGAACTGAAAGGATTTGAAAGAACCCATCTCAAACGGGGTGAACAGAAGGAAGTAAGTTTTTTCCTGACTGAAGAAGAGTATGGTTTTTACGATGAACATCTTAAGTGGGGTTGCGAGGCCGGCGAGATAGTCGTTATGGTAGGTGCATCATCACGGGATATCAGGCTTAAAGGCAGTTTTTTTATAAAGTAAGCGGCATGCGAACATCAGGCAATGCACCAATTTTTACAGGCAGGCCCGGCTGGATCTGGGACGAAAGCGACCCGTATGGTTACAATTACTATCTTAAGGCGGTTCGCACCTTCAGAGTTACCGCGTCCGAAAGAGATGCCGCTCTTAGAAAAGGAGCCGAACTAAAGATTACCTCCGATGCGCTGTATCAGGTATGGCTGAACGGAATAATAGTCGGGCATGGTCCTGCTAAATCGGCGGAAAATAAAAGGTCGGTGGATTTCTATAGAATCGAAGGACTCCTCAATACCGGCAACAATACTCTTGAAGTGGTGGTGCTCAGTATCGGTACCGGCACAATGACCTACTGTCCGTCAAAGGCCGGGCTGATTTTTGAGATTGATCTGGGAGGAGGAAAAACAGTGGTAAGCGATTCATCCCTCCGGGTTGCGGCAGATACAACGAGAAACCGCCGTACAGCCAGGCGCTGGCTTCTGCCGTGCATAGAGGACGTGAACGTGAACAGAAAAATACCCGTCTATAAACGCGCAGTTTGCATCGAAAAAAAGGAAATCTTGTACAAAAGAAGGATACCTTTGCCGTCCCGTACACCCTTTCTCCCTGCCCGTTTTATGTATTGGGATACGGTCCGGCTGCCCGATTTCAGCTTAACCCAGAGAATAAAGCCGTATCTTGTTTCGGGTAACCTTTATAAAAGAAACAATCTGTACTTCCAGAAAGCATATTTTATTACGGATATTATTTCGCCGGTTGAACAGGATATGATATTTACGCCGACCCTCGGCAATGTCTCCTGGCACTTTAACGGACGTTTGGTTGGAAACGGTTCCGGTTGGAAACTTTGCAATCTAAATTCCGGAAAAGCCGTTATCAGGCTGCGCAAGGGGAAGAACCGTCTGATCGGCGTTCATAATGTACCGGACATCTTTGAGGACTTCAATCTAGCCGGTTTTGTCGAAATACCGGTGAAATTTCAGAACCCCTGCGGGAAAGGGGCATTCCAGGTTATCCCGGTTGATGAATACAGGGTTGAACTCTTTTTAAGGATTGAAAGGCTGAAAAAAGGTGAACCGTTTCCGGCCGGCAGTGCAATTCCGGATATGCGGCCCGCAGACAGCATGCTTCAGGCAAATGCACAGGATCTTGCCGTTGGGGCGGTTTCTGTAACGGGACATCAATCCCCATTTCCTATTCAATTTCCACTTCAATTACCGTCACCTGAACAACCGGGACATGCCAATCGGTATATTTTCGACCTTGGAGTACTTATTAACGGCTGGATTAACTTTACAGTAACCGGCGGGAAAGGCGATATCCTGATTTTCTCTTTTGTCGAACATATCGAAGAAAAACCGGGGCTTTTTATACAATGGCCTGATGGCAGTAATAATGCCCTTCGGTATACATTGAAAGAAGGACTTCAAACCTATGAATCCTTCATGCCCTACGGTGTACGCTACATTATTCTGCATTACCAGGGGAAGAATCCTTTAACCGTCAATGATCTCCGGGTCAATAGTGCCTACTGCGGGTCCGTACCTACGGGGACTTTTCGTTGTTCGGATGCTTTGTGGGAAAGAATATATAAGATATGCTGCAACAGCTTAATCGCCGGAATCGATGATACCTATACCGATTGTCCCACCTTTGAACAGGTAAATTGGAATTTCGATAACCGCCTTTCATCCACGGCCGATATGCTGATAAACGGGAATGATGAAATAATCAAAAACAGCATTATGCTTTTTTCGGAAGACCCCCGCTATCCCGGTCTGGTTCGCAGCCAGTATCCCAGTTGCTGGGACAGCAGAATCCCCTTATGGTCGTTTCATTGGATTCTCTGGATAAAGGATTATTTTCTTTATTCCGGACAAACAGATTTTGTTAAGGAAATGTATCCCCGCATTCGGGCTGGATTGACTGAGGGGATTGGAGCTATCAATTCCGCGGGGTTAGTTGAGTTTCATGATGTCTGGCATTTTGTGGACTGGGGGCACGGAAGGGATGATGATAATCCGGTAATGACTGCCGAACAGGGCGGATTTATTCTTGCACTTAAAGCCGCGGCATATTTGGCACGCTGTTTAGGTTCTCCATACAGGCACGAAGCGAAAAAGTGGGAAACCGCGGCGGCCCATCTGACAGCTTCGGTAAACCGCCATCTTTGGGATTCGGAAAAGGAACTGTATTTCGATGCGCTTCATAAAGACGGATCATGTTCTAGAGTCTTCAGCCGTGTATCCAATGCCATAATGGTATTATGCGGTGCGCCGGAGGGGGAGGTAAAAAGGAAACTTATGCGAAGGATAATTAATAACGATTCCGCTCTGCTTCCATACGGAAGCCCTTTCGGGTTGTATTATATTCTGGAACTTTACGCTGACGCCGGAGAATACAGGCTGCTTCTGGATACCGTGCGGGCAAGGTGGGGGGAGATGGTGGCAGCCGGGGATACTACAGTTTGGGAAACCTTTTCAGAGTTCGGCCTAAAGGACAGAGGTGTTCCCACACGAAGCAGGTGCCACCCCATGGCTGCATACATCGTTAAGTACATTATCAGGTACCTTCTTGGCATTGAAGCGCTGCGTCCAGGTTTTGCAGAATTCAGGGTAAACCCCGTTCCCCTGGATTTGAGGTTTGCGGAAGGTTCGATTCCGACGCCTGAAGGGGCAATAAAGGTGGCATGGGAAAAAATGGAGCATGGAGTAGACTGCCGGGTAATCCACCCTGCCGGTTTAAGGAAGAATAACGATGCACTCCAGTAAACGGATTGGTAAAGAACAGTTTGCCGGTAGAAAAAACTTCTTCCTCTGGCAGATGTTTAATTCTTTTTCATCCAACTTTCTAGGCGGGAACATTCTTACACTCTACATTTTAAAGTTTAATGTCGGCAATTTATTTATCGGAGTCGTCTCCTCACTCACATATGTCTCACTGCTCATGCTGTTTGTCGGCCGCCTTTTGGTTACCAGGCTGGGATTTGTCAAGCTGATGGGTCTCTTATGGATAATCCGCTATGTAATTTCTCTGCTGATATTGCTGTCCCCATATTTTGCACTAAAAGGCTATTCTTATCTAAGCCTGGCTGTTTTCATATTTGTTATTGTTTTAACCAGTATCGCTCGGGGCATCGATTCCGTGAGTTATACTCCAATACTTGGAGAATTGGCGGTGGAACCCG
>JBFMGN010000629.1:0-2808 GCA_040752435.1 Spirochaetota bacterium | reverse complement strand
TGCGCCGTTTTAGTAGATGATTATTCGCCAGAGGTTTCCTGCATTTGTCTTGATGTAGAACACGGTATTCGGGCGGCGGTAAACCATTTGATCGAATTAGGGCATTCGAAAATAGCCCATTTAGCCATCAACATTCCCAAAGATACTTTTCAGAAAAGAAGTTGGGCATATAAAGACGCCCTGGAAGAAGCAAGAATATCTTACAATCCAGTATTTGAAAAGTTTATAGATATATCCAGTACTCGCGCTTGCACTTCGACCAGGGAGTTATTAAATTCTCATAATCCCCCTAGTGCAATTGTATGCGACGATGATTTGCTGGCCGTTGGCGTATATAAAGCGGCAAAAGAATTGAGGGTAAAGATACCGGAAGAATTATCAGTTATCGGCTTTGATGATATCGATATTTGCAGAATACTGGATCCGGAATTGACGACTGTGTCTGTCTCATCCACTGAGCTCGGATATGAGGCTTGCGACCTATTAATCAAAGGTATCAAAGAGAAGAAAGTTAAACCGATTCATATTCTTAAACCGGTCGGCTTAAAAATACGACAATCAACTGCACGGATAAAATAGTTAAAAAGTAAAATCAAGTCCAACCGGGGCGTCAGCCGCGATGGGATAATATTCCTTCTTCCGTAATGACGGCTTTAACCCGGCAGTCAAAGCCGGATACGGGAACAGTGTCGACGATCTGACACGCAAAGGCGATACCGATAATATCGACATCATCGTTGCACTGAGCGTTTATATAGGTATCGTAGAATCCTTTCCCCCTCCCCAGACGATTACCGTCCCGGTCGAATGCCAACCCGGGGGCGATTATAAGGAGATTTTGGTCTGCAATATTTTTCGGTTCAAGGATAGGGAGGTCGGCTTTGGGTTCTTTGATCCCGTATGAATGCAGTTCCCATACGTTTGCCTTAAGGCTTGATATTCTGTGAAAGTTCATGTTATTCCCATCACCCATTCGCGGGACAGCGACAAATTTGTTCTGGTTTAGGGCGGTTTGGATAATAGGTTCAGTCTCCACTTCGCCGGGCATAGACATAAAACAGTAAATGATATCGGCGTTCTTCCAGGATGCAGTTTCAGAAAGTGCCTTTAAAATCGCCTTGCTTTTTGCCTGGATTTCCCGGTGGGTCAATTTTTTTATTCTCTGAAGGATTTCTCTGCGGAGTTTCCGTTTCTGTTCCTTCAATTCAGATTCATCCATGATAAATGAAACAGTTCTATAATGTACGTCCAGACGTGTCAAGGGTTGGTGGTACAACCCGGCTTGACCCTGCCGGTAAAGTTACCTATCATCTGACCTTATAACGAGCGGAGATACCAATGGAGAGGATATTAGCGGCCGTGGATATCGGCGGAACCAAGATAACGGCCAGTCTTGCAAATGGAAAAGGTATTATTGCAAAAGTTTATCAACCTGCAAAAAAAGAAGGCGATGATAAAACTATTCCCCGGCAAATAAAGAGTATGATCGAATATATATGCCGCAAAGCTTCGGTTAAAAAAGAGAAAATTGAGGCAATGGGAATCAGTACTGCCTCGCCCTTTGAAAAGAAGGCCGAAAAGCTGGTCGTCGTTGCGCCGAATCTGTGCGGCGGCCTTGCGGAGAATCAAAATGTAATTCCCAACAAATGGAGCGGTATTCCCCTGGAAGAGGAATTGGGAAAACAGTACCGCAGCCTACGGATAGGCAATGACTGTATTACGGCGGTTGTTGCGGAGAGACTTTTCGGGGCCGGAAGAGGGGAGGATAATCTGGTATATGTCACCTGGAGCACCGGCATCGGCGCGGGAGCATTTGTCGACGGTCATCTCCTTTTAGGGAAAAACAGTAACGCCATGCATTTGGGGCATACCTTCCTGGCACCTAATGAGGAGGAACAACCCCTGTGCAATTGCGGGGATCACGGCCACCTTGAGGCGCTTGTGGCGGGACCTGCCATTGCAAGGGATTACGGCGCACCGACGGCAGTTGTTTTTGAACAGTACCGAAAGGGGAACAATAAGGCAATCCAGGTAATAGAGAGAGCTGCAAAGATCTTTGCATTGGGATTGGCGAACGCCGGCGCCTTGCTGGATACAAGACTTTTCATCCTGGGAGGGAGCGTAGTATTGAATAACTGGGATATTCTTAAGCCCTTAATTCAGAAAGAGTTTTACAAAGCTTTTCCCACGATGACCCGGGAAGTGCGGTTTAAACCCTCTGCTCTTGATAAGTACCTCGGAGACATCGCGGCCTTAAGCCTTATTATGCCTCAAGAATGGATTGATTATTATCAGCGTCATAAGCCGTGGAAATCGGCACCCGAGGCATTCCAACTGGAATGATGGCTATAGCCGTACTCCGGTATGCCTGTACCAACTCTACCGATCAGCTATCCTTGACCGTATTGTATCTATAATAAAGGCGGGGGCGTCGATTCGAATGCATTGACGCATATTCTTGATGTTGATTAGTGTCAGAACCTGGTAATTACCCATCAGCTTTTCGGGCTTGTTGGAGAAATCGAGATTGGATAATCCGTATTTAGCGTCAAGTTCTTTTAACACCGGCTCAATATCTTTTTCATATTTAACTGTGTACCATTCACTCGTCATATTGGCCCTATTCTGTTCCTTTAAAAATTTTGCAAAATGTTTGCAAAAATATAATAAAGTCAAGTAGAAGCTTTCTATAATGCTATCACTAAGCCTGTTTCCAGGCAAGACCCCTTCGAGGGCGAGAAGTTTCGCACGGAGAACACGGAGAAAAGAAGAAGGAGATGAATTTCACACAGAGAACACAGAGGGGGG
>JBFMGN010000628.1:0-2822 GCA_040752435.1 Spirochaetota bacterium | reverse complement strand
CATCGCGCCAGGTGCCTGGTCATTACCGACCTGTCGAAAGCGCCTCCGCAAAGATAACATTTTCCGTTACCGTACTGTTGACAACTACCATCAGCAATTTCCCGCCCAAAAGGGCACAGGGCACATAAGTATCGGCAATCAGCAGTCAGTTTTCGGCCCTTAAGCCAAGATAAAAAACAATGTCTACTCCGCCATATAATCTTTCCTTTGGGTTCTTTGTAATCTCTTTACTCCAAGTTCTCGAATCTCCCGGCCGAAGGAAGCAGGGTATTTTGCGCCGCAGGACAAGAGCCGCTCCCAGATAACGGCTAGCCGGTTGTGTCTGGCGATTAAAGCGATTATTTCCTTGCGCTTCCCCGTCCGGACCGGGTCGCCCGAAAGCTGTTCCAGATAATTTTCAAACGCATCAAGCATTTTAAGGAGTTCAGCAAGGTGATAGGTCACTCCTGCATCCCAAATGCGACTATAATCAGTTCTGATACGTGCTTCTGCTCCGCAAAACTCAAAGCTTCCTTCAATTATTTCGCCTGATTCAACGGGGTGTTCTTTTGCCAAGCAGGCATCTATAACCGTAATCAGAACGCGGACAGCCTGGAGGGGAGCATTTTTAAGAAAATCCGGGTACTCTTCTGCCAGTGCGTAAAGAGCTCCCTGGTAATCCTGGCGGCGGTTAGAAATAAGCGAAATAATCTGCCCACTACCCCAGTAAGTCTTTGCATCACTATCATCCCCATTAAAAGTAAATGCCGCCCGGTAAAAGTCTGCTACAAACTCTGGCGCGATATTGAATAACCTTTTAATTTCCATCGCATTTAGTTTTGCGAGATGCCGATCGCGTCTGACGCAAAGTTTCTACCTCGAACCACCGGCCTTAACCAGAGCAACTTTTTATATTCCTCATATAGCTTTTGTGATCCATCCGTTTTTAATATCGATTAACACTTCCGCTTTGATCATAAAATCCATACCCAAAATTCCGTTGATCCCAAAACCATAATCCAGGGATCCTACCTGAATCGCAACGTCCTTAACGACCAATGAACCAAGGGTGATTTTATCGATGTGTTTTTCATAGACATATTCCATTCCCCCAACGCCGTGGATTCTTAATATTTTATCAGTCGGCAAGGAGTCCAGCCCTAATTCAACGGCAATTTCTGCGGGGATAACGGTGGATGCCGAACCGGTATCTAACAAAACGTTGGCAAGCTCAGATTCTTTTCCTTCATTTATTAAGATAATCTTGACAAAAGGTAAATGGTCTATTAAATCGAACCTCATCTTCCCACTCTGACTCCCGCCCGCCTGCGTTCTTCTATATCCAACTCCGGACGCGATGTGTGAACGATAAATACTTCCCTTCCCTGATAAAGTCTTTGCAACCTGGCATTTTCGAGGAAAACATTTTTCGTACCATCCTTGAAACTATCGATCACCGCCATCTGATCAACAATTCTTTTTCTTCCCTCCGAGTGCGCTTCAACCGCTTCAATAATCACCCACTGAGACGGGTAAGCTTTTTTTACGTCCTCCCAGTTCATCAGAATTTCCTCCTTGTCTCTGGTTATTTATCATTAGTGTACTATAAAAAGGGCCGGATCAGTTTTCATAAGCTAAGCAGCGTGCTAATAGGGCCCCGAATCTGAACGCGTCCCGCCAAAAATTCTCACACCCCCCTAATTAACTATTCTCCGAATATACGTTCGTTTCCTGCCGGAACCAGGAAAATTTTTTACTTACTGATCTCCCTTACGAGATCCAATATAGTTGAATCTCCGGCTCGATATCTGGATAACCTTCCGGGTCTAAATAATCAGGCAAAATATCGGGCTTATCAAGTAAATTCCCCTGGCCTTTCTGCGCCCATTCCAATGCCAACCGACACAAGCCGGCATCAACATCCTGCAACTCGTTTATCAGCACCTTAATTTCATCACCTACTTCGCCGCTAAAAGAACACGACCGGATGATCCTGAAAACACGCTCCCGACGAAAACTTCTATTTGATTTTTAAAGCGGTGATTTTGCTCAACCGGAAGTTTACCTGAGCTTTAATGGAATTACTTTTTGTTTCTTATTTGCAGGTTTGTCCAGATTAATAACTCCATTAACCTTCTCTTGCCGGCATAATTTTTCTTTTATTTTATCCTGGCCTTCTCCGGCCATCAAAGCCAGGATTGCTTCGCATTTCAAATGGTTATCCGCCTGCGACTTCATAATTTCTTCCAGCAGCTTTAATTCCTTCTTTGCCCGGTCTAAAGACGTTACTTTTCCGGCTTTCTTTTACGATTATATCATCACAAACGTCCATTGCTTCCAGCAGTTCTCTTTGATTGAGACGCAGGCCTTGCAGAAAATAAGGGTCAGCCAGACTTTTCCTTGGGAATTCCGCTATTTTCTGCAATAACAGCAAAGGCTGGCCCCGGTTAGAAACCCAATCTGAATCTCGCTGGAAGTGGAAGCCAATCCGGTTATAATTTCCGCTCCCACCCGGCGAAAACTTTCCACCCCGAACCACTTAAGCCCTGATTGGAGCATCTAAAGGCTGGATCCGGCTAAACTTATCAAAATTAACCTGCATGCCCTTTTCATAAATACGGCTGACCTTTTCCGCTAATCGATTAGATTCATTCCACGCCAGATTAAACCAGTTTCGCCAGGCTTCAAGTAATACCTCGTCGCCGCGGAAAACAAAGTTAGCCTGGCCCGGCCCCGGTTTTACCAATCCAAAGTTTGGGGTAGGGCCGGTAGTAAAATATACTTTCGCACCGCACCAATGGGCGCATTTGCTATATCTGGTCGGCATGTAGCAAACCATTCCT
>JBFMGN010000627.1:0-2824 GCA_040752435.1 Spirochaetota bacterium | reverse complement strand
GAATCCTCCGGGATGGTGTTGATGCTTCCATGAAGAGCGACGGCTTAGAAATGGAGCCGTGTTTCTATGGTGACCGCAGGGCTTATCTTTGGAAGCTCGGTATCAGGATCAATTTTCACGGACCCGTCGGCATTATGGTCGACGCTGGTCGAAATAATGGCGGCAAGATCGAGAATCGGTGCTACAGGTACTGCCAGTTCGCCCCTGACAACGGTGTTGACATCAAAGAGGCTCAACTTAGCGTTATCACCCTTCCCAAGGAGAGTAGGAATAAACTTGCTTCGGTCGTATGAGATTGAACCGTATACCCCGACAACCGGTATTACCTTCGGATTTATTCCCACCTTGATATGGAGAAAATCGTCATCCGAGCCTTTCAAACTGCCGTCTACAATACTCCACGGCCAGAAATACCCGGCTTCGAGGTAGAATTTATCGAGAATGTTAAAACCGAGCTGCCCGTACACACCCATGGTCTCTTTATTGAATTCCTCGGCCGCCGGATCTGCAAAATAAGCCGCCAGATCCTCTACATATTCCCCTTTCGTACGGTCGTAGGTGCTGTTATAGAAGGCGGGCTTAAAGGTGCCTTTGAAATATCTGAATTCAAGCCGGTAATCGGCCATCAGGATATTGCCAAACAATCCGGTGGATATTCCAAAGTTATTAAAATTACTGAAACTGAATGACCCGCCGGTTTCCCGGTAGAGGGCGCTTGTGGCCAAACCTTTTTCGATATTATAGTCTGGATCAGCTTCTCGAAAGTACGGAACCATACCGGCGATATCTGCGAAAAGGATGAAGGAGAATGGTTTTGTATGGATTATGGGGAAATCTATGTCGAGTGCGGAGTTCCAGAAAATCGGATCTCCATAGAGGACAGGGTTCTCCGGATCTGCCTGGGGCAGGGCCGCGGACGGTTTGATGTCGACGATTGAAGAGAATCCTATTGCCATGGGGAATGACTTCGGAGCAGGCCTGAAGTAAAACCTGCCGCCCATAATTTGCAGATCTGCCAGATCATTCACCACCGCTTCGAAGCCGATGGCTTTAAAATCCATACCGAGGTTTATTCCGATTCTGCGTATGGCCGGAAAGTCTTTGTCATTGGCATAGTAATACATTAAAATTCCATGACCCAAGGTCATATTATTCAGATTGCCGACCTTGAAGAAGAAAGGATCCCGCTGCTCACCCCACTGAATATACCGGATTTTCAGTGCAAGATCGGATAACAGGTCGGATACGATAGCAAGGGCACCTGTTTTATCCGTGCCGAAGGACCATTCATCGTTGCCTTTAGGGTGGTACCAGTCCTTCGGATCGAAAAGATTACTCTGATAGATGATCGGCAGATAGAGGGAAAGTTTAAGTTTACCGATGTTGAAATGAGGCTGCAAAATCGCCTTGGCGTATGTTTCGTTTTCTACCGTTAAGGTACCCATTTCCATTCCGAAATATTTTCCGAGGTTTTTCAAGAATTTATCAAAAGGACCTTCTTTTTTAACCTCTTTCTTCGGTTCCGGCGGAGGAGCTTCGGGCTGCGCGGGTGCCGGTGCTTCGGCGGCCGGCTCTTCTTTGGCTGCTGCCGGAGGCGGGTAGCCGGGAACATCAAGAGGATTGAGCTTTTTAAAATCCATCTCTTGAAACAGGCTTTTCAGTTCTTCTATCGGCAGTTGAATCGGTTCAAACCTGGGGGCATAGACATCCGCCGCCATGCCGGCTGTCAGTTTCAGGCTTTGGCCGGTATTTACGTTAATAAACTCAATTTCCCCCACGAGTACCGCAGCCGCATCCCTGCTCCCCAGTACAGCCTCCAGGCCAAAATCGGTTCCCCGGACACCACAAACGGCGCTGGGGGTTCTGATAGAATAATTCTGGCTGCCGTCTTTTCGGGCGGCGACTGTCCGGATCTTGCCGGTTATGAGAGCGAAGCCGTTTACATTTTCATCCTTTCCCTGGAGGGTCTCGACGGTAAACTGGGTGTTTTCGGCCAGTTTGATAATTGATCCGTTAGGATCGAGCTTAAGCTCCGCGGTAGTTTTTTTCGTTTTTATGGTATCCCCCAGTGCGAGGTTCATCCCGTAATAGATGTCGGTCACAGGGGTTCCTTTGGCATTGAATATCTGTATTTCGTTTTCGTTATCGTAGTATTCAAGGCTTGCAGTCGGTGCGCCTTTGGCTTGTGCCAAAAGATAAGCCGGCAGAATAAGGAGCAAAAACAGGTAAATGGCAAGCTTAACCGGTATTTTGGATTTATTATTCATAATTTCCTCCTTTAAAAGAGACTAAGAGAAGTGTTAAGCCCCGAGGTTATTTCCCATTTATCGCCTTCAAGTTCCGGGTTGTATCTAAGGGAATAGACGAGTGAGATGACTGCGGGACCGGTTTTAAAGTTTATCCGGGCGCCTATGACGGCACTTTGAGGATCTATTAAATCCTTTAAGCTGCGAAGCAATTTTTTATCGTAACTCGCATCAAAGTAAAAACCGGGCAGGAGTCCCTCACCCAGTATGAAAACAGCCCGCAGGTGCGGGTAATTGACAAAATTGTCTTCCGGGGCGACCCCGTCGATTGTCTCTGTGGCCACCCGCTTGAATGGCCCATCAAGGGTTACATTGAAAACCAGGCGGTCTTTCAGCAGTGAAAAGCCTAAATTAGCCTGCCAGCCCACGAAAGCCGGAATAGCTCCGGTGTCGGAACGGGTAATTCTGTATTTTTCAGTACGGAACAGGTCGTAGGTTGCATCGAAATACACGGGCAGGAAGTTTTTTCCTAAAATACGGAGCTGAGCGCCGTAGAGAATAATATTGACGAGTTTGCC
>JBFMGN010000626.1:0-2827 GCA_040752435.1 Spirochaetota bacterium | reverse complement strand
ACAATAGGAGCCGGTTTCTGGTTGGCCACGGAACCCGCGGAAATACGCGGAAAAAGTATTAATGGTTGCAGCCTTCCGTATCATTCCGTGTGATTCCGCGGCTGATAACCTTGGGCTGTAAAGACGGATAGCCCCCTTCGAGGGATTGAATTTAATGCTACCAAATATTAGTTGCATTGGATGTTAATTTTTAGTATTACATTATTAAAGAGGATAATATGCATACAATTAATATTCGTAACATTGATGATGCGCTCTATAACCAAATTAAGAATGAATCAAAACATAAAGGAATGAGCATTAATAAATTTCTTGTCCACACGTTATCTCAAGTGTTTAATCGTAAAAAAAACTTAGAGTATCATGACTTGGATGATTTATTTGGAACATGGACAGATGAAGAATATAATGAAGTCATGCAAGCCTCAAAAGATGCCAGATGATACTCACTTTTCAACAATAAAAGGGATTATTATAGAACCTCTTACAAAAACAGAAAAAAGCTGTAATTAAGTTATTGGATAGGCTGCCTCGATACCAGGCCGTTCTTATGCTATTCCACTAAAAGTTCTAGTTTGCAGGTTTAATATAGGCTGCGGATGGAATTCGCGCCGGGATCGGCTATTAATAAGATTCATTGCTTTTTATTATCTGTCGATACTAAAAAATGTATGGGAAATCTCGTATTGATAAATACAATCAACCTATCATCCTACGCTTTCGAGAAAGTGAAAGAGGGAAAAAACGCCTTTGAATGCGCTATGAGTTTTGCCCGACGGCTGCCGGGTGTGGAAAGGATAGTAATTGCCGGGACTGAAAAACCACGTCCCGAAAAACAGAATGATACCACCTTGATTGTCAGGGATAAATGGCATTTTAAGGATTTATTGATGGTGATGGAGCAGGAAGCCCGGGGAATGGAAAATATTTTCTATATTTACGGCGACTGCCCCCTCCTGGATCTCGCCTTAGCCAGCCGCATGTATGAAAATCATAAGCGGTATTTTGCGGAGTATACCTTTGCCGACGGATATCCCTATGGATTATCACCGGAAATTCTCAGCATCCGGTTACTCCCCCCTTTACGAAAGCTGGCGGAAGAAAGTCAGATTCCCATTACCAGGGAAAGCATTTTTACCATTATCCAGAAAGACATAAATGCATTTGACATTGAAACGGAGATCTCCCCGGTTGATTTGCGGCTCTATCGGGTGTCATTAACATGTGATAATAAAAGAAATTATCAGCAGACAAAAGCGATTGTCGGGGCAGGCGGAAAAGATGAAAAGTCGGTCATAGATATCCTCATCTCCAGGCGGGAACTCCTTCGAACTCTCCCAGCCTATGCTTCCATCCAGATAATTGACGGGTGTCTTCAGGCCTGTTCTTACTGCCCTTTCCCCCGCCTCGGCGGCAGGATACTTGAGCAGCGAAATACTATGCCGGAAGAGCTCTTCAATCTGATACTGGATAAGCTTAATGAATTTTCGGACGATATTATTGTTTCAGTCTCACTCTGGGGTGAGCCTTCATTACATCCAGAAATTTCAAACCTCGTTAATTCCGTATTGCGGCTTAACTCTTTTTCATTAATAATAGAAACCTCCGGCGTGGGGTGGGATGAGCGTACGCTTGGCAAAATAGCATCCCATACGGCGGGGTTACCCAATGGAAACTCCCGTCTTGATTGGATAATATCCCTCGATTCCGGGGACCCGGAATTATACACCCGGCTTCGGGGGGCCGGCCTGGCCGATGCCTTGAAAACTATAGATACCCTCCTGCCAATGTTTCCCGGAAAAGTTCATATCCAGGCGGTCAGGATGAAATCAAACGAGGAAAACCTTGAAGGTTTTTACCGGCACTGGAAGAAATTAACGGATAATGTAATAATACAAAAGTACGACAATTTCTGCGGATTCCTCCCACAGGAAAAGGTGACGGATTTATCACCCCTAAAGAGATTTCCCTGCTGGCATATAAAACGTGACCTGACAATCCTCCTGGATGGCAGGGTAATCATGTGCAGAGAGGATTTAAAAAATGAGTATATAATTGGAAATATCCTTACAGAACCACTGCCTGAAATCTGGAACCGGGGAGAAAAATATTATCTACAGCAATTGCGGGAGCAATACAACCCTCTATGTGAAAAATGTGATGAATACTATACCTACAACTTTTAAACGCCTTCGGACACCCTACACAGTTGTAGGGGGTCAGAAGATTGATAAGAAAATACGGCAACCCTCCCTCTTATCTATTGTACTGCTCAACCGGGGCGGCAGACTCTACAGAAACGAAGTTTTTGAAGAACTGGAAAAAATGGGAGATATTGAAATATTTTCGATAGAGGGGCCGGGAGTCACCTGCGATGTTGAAGTCTTATCGAGAAGGTTTCCGAATGTAAAATTTTTAATGCTCCACCAGAATGCATCCCGGGGTGAACAGGTCAACATCGGCATTGAAGAAGCTCACGGGAAATGCGTTTTTGTATTGTGGGATGATATGCGGATCTCTACCGCTTCCCTTTCATCACGGCTTATCGATAAAATATATCGGCAGGATGTGTTATGCAGTGTCCCGCTTTTACAAAACCAGAAAGGCGAAACACTCCCGTGTATCCAAGTGCCGGCCTTTTATAAAAGATTTCTGCGGGTTGTTCCCCTTCCTCCGAAAAACGACGGCATGAATACTCTTTTTCCCTTTGATTTTGCCGGTATATACAATAAAGAGAAATTTTTTCTTACGGGTGGTTACGATTATAATTTTAAAAATCCATATTGGCAAAAGATGGATTTCGGGTTCCGGGGACATATGTGGGGTG
>JBFMGN010000625.1:0-2835 GCA_040752435.1 Spirochaetota bacterium | reverse complement strand
TATCTGGAACATTAACGATTCGATCGCCAATTTTAATTCCACTGGCTGTTTTGTGTCCTGTCATGCCGGTGAACCGGGGAAGCCTTACGGCAACAAGTACACTGTCAAGGAGGGAGAAGTGGGCGACATCTGGCACTGGAAGGGCGTACGTACCGGGCCGGTGGGCCAGATCGACGACCAGTACCTCGATCACACCCGCTATGATAAGGATAAAGCGCCTGAGGCTGGTCGTAAGAGCGACCCCAAGACGGGGGGCGGCTATGCAGACAACCAGACCGACGATAAGAAGGCTCCCAGGTTCACCCTGACTGGAAACAAGCCCGCTCCGCCCTACTGGATCATGGACTCGGAGAAAGTGGTTATCGACGACTCCAAATACAAAGCGGGCGATGAAGTTCCGGGAATCATTATCGCTCCCTTCACCGGCGACCGGGGTGACATACGTTCCGGGTCGGCCTATGCTAACGGCAAGTGGACTCTGGAGTGGGGACGGAAGCTTGACACAGGCAGCAAGTTCGACGTCCAGTTCAACGAACTCTCCAAGAGCTACTTCTTCGGTGTGGCGGTTTTCGACAATGCCCAGGTAAGACATGCCTTCAACCCTGGAGCGTTGGAACTCAAGTTCAGCCGTTAAGTTAAGCAGGCGCATAGGGGCGGTATATAGGCCGCCCCCTGCTCGATTGAAAATTTTCTTACCTTTTTCTTTTCCTATGCCAAAGTTTTTTTCCACCAGAATAAGCTGGGTGCCGATAATCTAGTGTCCCTCGCCGCGCATCATTTTAATTCCGTGCTCCATAGCAGGCAGGACTGTTTGGGTGCAGAGGCGCACGGCTTTTATCGACCCCGGAAAGTTGATAATTATCGTATTACCTTTTATCCCGGCATATCCCCTTGAAAATATGGCAGTCGGTGTTTCTTTATAAGATTCAGCCCGTAAGACTTCTGCGATGCCGGGCAACTCTTTGTCGCAATATTTCTGTGTCGCTTCCGGGGTAACATCCCGCTTTGAAATGCCTGTTCCGCCGGTGGTAAAAATATAATCCGAGTCCGTATGCTTTTCAAAGGCGCTAATAATGGCCGCTTCTTCATCGGGCACCAGTGCCCGATAGATATCTATAGTCGGAAAATGTTCCTTAAGGAGGGCCTCGATTGCAGGGCCTGATTCATCTGGATAAATACCACGTGACGCCCTGTCAGATATTGTAATAACAGTAACTTTCACGGTTAATGATTCCTCCTTTTACAACTTTTGCAAAAACGCCTTTTCTCGGCATTACGCAGTCGCCTACCACCTGGTAAATTGCGCAGCCATGGTGGCACTCTTTGCCGATCTGGGTGATCTCAAGAATCGTATCGCCCATATAAAGCCGTGTGCCGACAGGAAGGGAACTTAATTCAATTCCTTCTGTTGTTATATTTTCGGCAAAATCTCCGAAGGTAAGTTCAATTCCTCTGTTGCGCATCGTATCGATCTCCTCCTTTGCCAGAAGAGATACCTGCCTGTGCCATTTCCCCGCATGGGCATCACCCTCGAGGCCGCCCTCTTCATATACTACGGCTTTATCCACCGGTTTTTTTTGAGTTCCTTTTTTCTCGGAGATATTGATGGATAGAATTTTGAATTCCTTTTTCTCCATTGTTCCAGCCTGTTTTATATACACGCTAAAATTTTATTGTATGAAGTTCTTTCAAAATATAAGCCACGGAATCCGCGGAAAGACACGGAAAAAAGGTAATTTAAATAATTCTTTGCCTAATGAACAATCCCAGTTACGGCTTGTAGCCGCAACTGGGCTGGATTATAGTTCTTCGCAAGCTGCGAAGAATACAAATGGAATAGTCCATTATTCCGTATATTTCCGTGTGCTTCCGTGGCTAATAAATTCTCCTTTTTGAAATTGCCTCGTATATCAGGATATTTCCTGCTTGGTTTTTTCAATTAAATGTATCTCCGATATTTTCATAGTCGAATCAACCGCCTTGCACATATCATAAATTGTAAGAGCTGCGATGGAAACTGCAGTAAGAGCCTCCATTTCAATTCCCGTTTTATCCGTACACACGGCACTGCTTTGTATCTCTATTGAAGAATCCAGGACGGTGAAGTGAATTTCTATATGTTCAATTTCGATATTATGGCACAGCGGGATAAGTTCCCAGGTTTTTTTTGCACCGAGAATTCCGGCGAGCTTGGCGGCTGCCAGAACATCGCCCTTCTGAATGAGATTAGCCTGAATCATTTTTACGGTTGATTCTTTAAGGAAAATTTTTCCGAGAGCCTTCGCCGTACGTCTGACTTTCGGTTTTGAGGAAACATCCACCATGGCGGCTTTTCCGTCGGAAGTTATATGTGAAAATTGCCCATCGCTGCCTCCGGCCGCATCTGGGCTGGATTGGAAATCTTCGCAAGATGCTATACCTTTAAAAATGGTGTCGAATGCTGCGACACACGTTAATACAGTCGGACATCGGCGACAGCCGTGTCGGGCGAAGAAATTACAGTGGAATAGCATATTTTTTATCCTCCGATTTCCAGCATACTGCGATTGGAACAGCAACCGCCTTTGGCAGGTTTATTTTCAATCGCCTTCTTCAAGCTGGTTTCAATGTCATGAAAATCAATTTTTATCTCTTCGTCGGAATGCAGGCAGGGTTTTAAGTATCCCTCTGAGAGAAGCCGTATTCTGTTACAGGCAGCGCAGTCAGGCGGCCGGGAAAATGTGTAGTTGTTATGCTTTTTTGAGGTAAGTGTAAAATGGTTGATAAGCTGAAGTTCAATATTCTTCCTTTCGCAAAAACTCATCATTCTGGTTATTTCATGGTCTTTTGTAGTTT